>JBAPYC010000079.1:0-1569 GCA_049284535.1 Streptosporangiaceae bacterium | reverse complement strand
CTGTGACCCGGCAGCGGCTGGCCCCGGCCGAGGTAGTGGTGGTCGTCGGGCGCGGCGCGGCGGAGGCGGCAGAGGTGGCGTGCCGCGCGGTGACCTCGGCGCTGGGAGACCTGACCGACCGGGGCGTGATCGTCCGGGCCGTGCCCGGCGGGCCTGGCGAAGCTGACGAGTCCGGATGGCTGCGGCGGGCCGCGGGCGTGGCCGGTTCGCCGTGGGTGGCGCCGTGGCCGTCAGCCGGGCCTTCGCAGGAGCTGCCCGCGGAAACGCCCGGGTCCTACCTGCTTGATCTGGCCTGCGCGCGGGAGTGCTCGCAGGCGGACGCGGTCGGGCGGGCGGGCACTGCCTACGGGTTCACCGCCTCGCTGGCGCCGGCGCTGGCCCGCCGGGAGTATTTCGAGCGGCCCGGCCAGGGGCTCCGACTGTTTTCCGTCAGCTAGCAAAAGGAGTCTCCGCGTTGACCTCTCGGGCGCTTGTCTACGGTGACATCGACCTGAACCTGATCGACGGTTCGGCCATCTGGCTGCAGTCCGTGACTCAGGCGCTGGCGCGGGCCGGGTGCGCCGTGACCCTGGTCCTCAAGGCGCCGGTGAGCACCAGCCGCCTGCTCGCGCCGCTGCTGGCCGAGCCGGGCGTCACCGTGCGCAGGTCTTTCGAAGAGCACCTGGTGGACGGCCCGGGACCGCTGCGGGCCCCGGCCGCGGCCGAACTGCTGGCCAGGCTGCACGCGGACGAGCGCTTCGACCTGGTGGTGCTGCGTGGCCGCGCGCTGACCGCGGCCGTGGCCAGGAACGAGGCCTTCGCCGGGCGGCTGTGGCCATACCTGACCGACGTCCCGCAGGCCGTGCCGGGGCTCACGCCGCAGACGGCCGACGAACTGGCGATGATCGCCCGCGCGGCCCGTTACCTGCTGTGCCAGACCGAGGAGCTGCGCTGTTTCCTCGAAGGCAGCATCCCGGCGGCCTGCGGCAAGTGCGTGCTGCTCCCGCCGATGCTGGCGGACATCCCGCCCGCCCGGGGCTCGGCCGCGGCCGGCACGCCGCTGCGGCTGGTCTACACAGGTAAGTTCGCGCCGCGCTGGAACACCCTGGAGATGACCGAGCTCCCCGGGCGGCTGGCCGCGCGCGGCGTCGCCTCCGAACTGCACATGGCCGGGGACAAGATCCACGACGATGCCGCCGGCTACGCCCAGCGGATGCGTACGGCGCTGGAAGGTGACGGCGTGACCTGGCACGGCGGCCGCTCGCGGGAGGAAGCCATGCGGCTGGCGGCCTCCTGTGACATCGGGCTCGGCTGGCGCCACCCCGACCTGGACGCCAGCCTGGAGCTGTCCACCAAGGTGCTCGAATTCGGCGCCCTCGGGCTGCCGGTGATCCTGAACCGGACACCGATGCACGAGGCGCTACTTGGCGCCGACTACCCGCTGTTCGCGGCCAGCCTGGCCGACGTGGCCGACGCCGCCGCCGAGGTGGCCGCCGATCCCGCCCGGTACCGGCTGGCGGCCGACCGCACGAGCCTGGCCGCCGAGCAGTTCACCCTGGACCGCGCGGCGGACCGGCTGCGGGGCTACCT
>JBAPYC010000078.1:0-15631 GCA_049284535.1 Streptosporangiaceae bacterium | reverse complement strand
GCACACGGTGTTCCTGCTGGGCGCGGACCGGTTGCGCGGCGACACGCTGGACCGGCTCTGTGACGCCTGCGAGAGCAGCGGGACCGGGCTGGTCCTGGCCTACCGGACCATCCCGCCGCATGTCCGGTCCCGGCTGGGCCGCGGCAACGCCGCCGTGGCCTTCATGCGGCTGGGCAACGCCGAGGACGCCAAGGCGGCCAGCGAGCAGATCGGCACCGAGCACCGCTTCGTGCTGTCCCAGCTGACCGAGACGATCGGGGTGTCCGTCACCGACACCACCTCGGACGCCTACACCAGCACGACCTCCTCGACATACTCCGCGGCGGACTCGTGGTCCTCCAGCGAGGGCACCTCGCGCAGTGCGAGCCAGGGCCGCAGCGAGTCCAGCCTGCTGCTGCCGGCCCAGCCCAGCTACTCGCGCAGCGTGCAGACCAGCGATTCGCTGACCACCGGGCAGAGTCAGTCGGTGAGCACTGGCGTCAGCACCAGCACCGCCTGGGGCCGGACCACCTCCCGGGCGGCCGGGGACAGCGAATCGCTGGCCACGGCCATGCAGCGGTCCCGGGAGTTCCTGGTCGAGCAGCACGAGCTGCAGCGCCTCCCGGCCAGCGCGATGATCATCACCTACGCGGGCCCGGCCGGCCGTCAGGTGGTCATGGCCGACGCCAACCCCGGCATCGGCGGCCTCAGCGCGGCCACCGAGCTGACCCTGGAGGAATTCCGCGCCCGCCCCGCTGTATCACGGCTGGCCGGATCCCAGCCCTCCTCAGCCCGGCTGGTCCCATCCCAGGCGGTCCCGTCTCCGCCGGCCCCGTCCCAGCCAGCCTCAGCTCAGTCGCCTTCGGCCCCCGCCGGGTCGGCCCCAGGCCAGGAGAACCCGCAGCTTCCCCGGCCGCGGCCCGGACCTTCTGCGGACCACCAGGCGCCGTCTGGGCACTCCGGTTCTCCCGCCGCCCCGGACGCAGGCTCGGAAGCTGACCGGGGCGCCGTCGCGGAAGCCGCTCCAGACGCCGTCCCCGAAGCCGCCCCGGGAGCTACCGCCGTCCCTGACGCTGCCCCAGACGCCGTGCCCGAAGGCGCCCCGGACGCGGTCCCCGAAGCCGGCCCGGCCGCTGCGCCGGTGAACTGGCGGTCCGGTCGCGACCGGCCGCCGCCTAACCTGGGCCCACCGCCACCACGCCTGGACTGGCGCAAACCCCGGCGCTGACCAGCGGTGGTCAGCACCTAGCCGGAGCGGGCCCACTCTGACCTGGAACTGCACTGATATCGCTGGCGTAACTTAACGTTAGATGATATTCACTCACTGTGACCAATGCACCGGAGGCGAACCAGAGCCGGCCCTGGCTCGCCATCGCTCTGGCCGGACCCCCGGCTCAGAGCCGCCTTGCCCTGGCCACGGCGGGCGTCACGGTCATCGACGTCGCCAGCCAGCATGCGCCGCCGGTCATGATCAATCCGCTGGAGCCCGGAGCCGGCTACCCCATCCAGGCCCACGCTGACCACCTGGCCGGGCTGTTCGAGACGGCGTTCGGCCTGGCCGAGCCGGTCGCGGCGGCCGTCCGGGCCGGCCTGCGCCGTGGCTACGCGGACTGCGGCTGGGATCTGCGCACCGGCCGGGCCGGTCCCGATGCGGCCGCACCTCCTCTCGTCCCCAGCTTCGCTCAGCTCAGGCAGGCCATCGCGGCCGCGGCGACCGAACTCGGCTACGGCGAGGCCATGCGCGCCAGCGTGGCCGGATTCCTGGCCTCCCGGCTGGACGTGCTGTGGGCCGGGCCGGCCGGCCGGTTCCTCGAGGGCGGTCACCCGGCCGACCTGAGCCGCCTGCTGCGCGCTCGGGTACTGGTGGCCAACGGGGCCGTGGCCGATGACCAGGCCGTGTCCTTCCTGGCCGGCGCGCTGCTGCTGCGAGTCGCCGAGCTAGCCGGGACCCGCCCCGGCGTCCGTCCCCTCGCCGACGCGAGCCGCAGCGCCGGTGATCGTCCCCTTGCCGGGCCCCGCCGCGCCGGACCGGACCGCGTCTGCGGCCTCACTGTGGTCCTCGAGTCGCCATCCGGCCTGGCGGCTGGCCCGGGCTGGTTCGGCCGTCTGCTGTCCGGTCTCCGTGCCGCTGGTGCCGAGATCCTGATGCCCGCCGGTCCCGCCTTCGCTCCTGACAGCGCCGCGACCCGCCCCGCCGAGCCCGGCATCCGGGGACCCCGCCCCGCCGAGCCCGGTTTCCCGGGAAACATTGCCGCCGGGTCCGGACCGTTCATGGCCGGCAGACCAGGTGCCATCAGGAACGGGGTGGCCAGTCGGCCGGGCGCCATGGGTATTCGGCCTGCTGGGGCCATGCCTGCCGGGGACGGTCCTGCTGGGGGGCCTCCTGGGAACGGCCTGACTCGGAACGGCCTGACTGGGAACGGACCTGCCGTGGCCGGTGCCCCCGGGACCCGCGAATCCGGGTCCCCGCCGCCAGCGAGCGGTGGGCCGGACGGGCAGGCGGTACTGGCCGGGCGCCGGTCCGCCGCGTGCGGCCAGCGCTGCCAGCGCCGTCCGTGCACCGGGTACGAGCTGCACGCCGCCACGCTGCTGGCCGGGCAGGAGGGCCAGGCGTGGCCACGGCTGTGGGTCCAGGCCCTGGTCATCGCGTTCGTGGCCGGACGGCCGGTGCCGCGAGTGCCGTTCCCGCTGCGCCGGGCGTGGAGCGAACTCAGCCCCAGGCGCCGGGAATGCGTGCTGGCCGACGTGATCGACAGCGCCGTCACCGCCCGCTCGGCCGGACTCCGGCCGAGCTATGACCCGCGCAGCCTGATGTCGGCCGTCGCGGCGGTCGCGGGCCGGATGCTGGATAGCGAGGATCCGGTGCTGTTCCGCGCCGGGCAGGTCTGGGTCGTCCCGCCGCTGCGCTGGCTGCACGAGATGGAACGGGTGCACCCCTTCGGCCAGGACACCGTCCGGTTCGACGACATCGCGCCACCGCTGGACTTCGGCCTGGCCGGGTTGCCGGACTGGCCCGGGATCCGGGTCCGGGACCGGATCAGCGGGTTGCGTCAGCATCCCATGTCCATGGAGTCCCAGCACAACCGGCAGCAGGCCGCGACCGCCCTGCTCGGTGAGGACGGTGGCGCCAGCCTGCATGCCGACCTGGCCACGGCCGGGACCGGGCTCGGCCCGCAGCTGCGGCTGCGGCACGCGGCCCGGCTGATGGGCGCGGGCGGTCACGGGCGAGAGCCAGGCTGGCTCGAGGTCGTCCTCTCCTGGCCACACCGGATTATCCGGCCTGCGTGGGAGTCGGACGTGCGGCAGACCGCAACCGGATAGCATCAGGGCCGAGATGAGCACGAGCAGCCCGCCGTCCCGGCATACCAGTCTTCCCCTGCGCGCGCGCCTGGCCACCACGGTCGGCGGCGCGGCTGGCCGCGCCTCCCGGCTGGCCGGCCGTGGCGACGGTTCGGTCATCGGCGGGGTCATCGGCCTCCGGCTCAAACCGGACCTGCTGTCCCTGCTCGCCCGCGGGCGCCAGGTCATCCTGGTCACCGGGACCAATGGCAAGACCACCACGACCAGGCTGATCACGGCGGCGCTGAGCCCTCTCGGCCAGCAGGTCGCGTCCAACGCCTTCGGCGCCAACATGGAGGCCGGGCTCGTCTCCGCGCTGGCCAAGTCGCCGGACGCCACCCTGGCCGTGCTGGAGGTCGACGAGAAGTACATGCCGGCCATGCTCGAGGCGACCAGCGCCCGGGTCGTGGTGCTGCTGAACCTCAGCCGGGACCAGATGGACCGGGCCGCGGAGATCTGGATGCTCGCACGCCGGTGGCGGGCGGCGCTGGCCGCCGCCCCGGACTGCCGGATCATCGCCAACGCCGACGACCCGCTGGTGGCATGGGCGGCTGGGCAGGCCCGCCAGGTCACCTGGGTGGCGGCGGGGCAGCGCTGGCACGACGACTCCTGGTGCTGCCCGCAGTGCGGCTCGCACCTGCGCCGGGACGGCGAGGACTGGTATTGCGGCGAGTGCTCGAACCGGCGTCCCCCGGTGAGCTGGGTGCTAGCCGGTGATGAGGTGATCGACCCCGGCGGCCGGTCCGGCTCGCTCGACCTGGCCCTGCCCGGCCGGGCTAACCGGTCCAACGCGGTGGTCGCGCTGGCCGTGGCCGAGGTCTTCGGCATCAGCCCCGGGCAGGCCATGGGCGCGGTCAGCCAGGTCCGTTCGGTCGCGGGCCGCTACACGCAGGTCCAGCGGCACGGCTGCGCCTTGCGGCTGCTGCTGGCCAAGAACCCGGCGGGCTGGCTGGAGGCGCTTGACATCCTGGTGCCGCCGCCGGTGCCTGTCCTGCTGGCCGTGAACGCCCAGATCCCAGATGGGCGGGACACCTCCTGGCTGTGGGACGTGGACTACCGCCGGCTCCGCGGCCGGCTGGTGTTCGTGACCGGCGAGCGCAAGACCGACCTGGCCGTCCGGCTGGAGGCCGACGAGGTCGCCTTCCGCCTGGTCGGCAGCGTCGACGAGGCGATCGAGCTGGCCCGCAGCACGTCGATGGAAGTGATCGCCAACTACACGGCGTTCCAGCACATCCGCACGGTCCTCGGGCGCATCGGCTAAAGGGAGACACCGCATGGACTCCGGAGTGGGGCGACACGGACACGGCGGCCGCGGGCCGTCGGCCGTCCGGCTGGTCTGGGTCTACCCGGACCTGCTCAGCACCTACGGCGACCGCGGCAACCTGCTCGTGCTGGCCCGCCGGGCCCGGCTGCGCGGATTCGGGGTGGAGATCGCCGAAGTCAACTCCGATCAGCACGTGCCGGTGGACGGCGACATCTACCTGCTCGGTGGGGGTGAGGACCTGCCGCAGATCCTCGCTGCCCGCCGCCTGGCGTCCGGCGGCGGCCTGGCCGCTGCCGCGGCGCGCGGCGCCGTGATCTTTGCGGTCTGCGCCGGATACCAGATGATCGGGACCGAATTCGGCGGCGCCGAGGGCGAGCCGGTCCCCGGGCTGGGCCTGCTCGACATCGCCAGCGGCCGAGGCGACCGTCGCGGTGTCGGCGAGATCACCGCCGACGTCGACCCGGCGCTGGGCGTCGAGCAGCTGACCGGCTTCGAGAACCACCAGGGCGTGACCCGGCGCGGCCCGGATGCTAAGCCGCTGGCCCGCGTGGTCACCGGGGTCGGCAACGGCGACGGCACCGAGGGTGCCTACGCCGGCCGGGTCCTGGGAACCTACCTGCACGGCCCCGCGCTGGTCCGCAACCCGGGCCTGGCCGACCTGCTGCTGAGCTGGGTCACCGGTCCCCTGCCGCGGATCGACCCCCAGCAGGAACAGCTGGTCCAGCAACTCCGCACCGAGCGCCTAGCCGCCCGCCCCATCCCTGCCTAGCCCCGCCCCACCACCAGCGCATCCCGCACCGCATCATGATCGCGGGCAGTTTTGGTCAGTATTTAGCGCGAAATGCCCGTGATCATGAAACGGGTCCCGTGTGGTGAGGCGAGGACGCGGGAGGGTGCCGGCGGGAGGCGGCGCCGCCGGGGACAGCGAGGGTGCCTACGGGGAGGGCAGGCGCCTGCAGAGAAGAGGCGGGCGGGAGGCGCGTGGGCTCGGGGTGAGAGTGGGCTACGCGTGGGCTCCGGGCGGGTCGGGCTAGTAGACGACGGCCTGGGCGCCCTCGGCCATGATCTCGGCCAGGAAGGTGGCCGCTCCGGCAATCCGGACACCGCCGATGAGGTCGTCCGGGCCGATGTCCCGGCGCGCGGCGCACTGCGTGCACACCGTCACCGAACCCGCGGCCAGCACGCCAGCCAGCAGATCGGACAGGGGAGCGGAGTGCGGGAGCGAGATGTCCCCCGCCCGGCCCGGCAGCCCGAACCAGGCTGACTCGCCGGTGAGCCACAGCGAGATGGGCACGCCGCTCGCGGCCGCGGTCGCGGCCACCGTGAAGGCCTGATTGCAGCGTTCCGGGTCGTCTTTCCCGGCTGTGACCTTGATGACGAGTGACCGCTCTGGCATGGCAGCACTCTAGCCCGGCGCGCCGCCCGGCGGGGCACCCTGATCGCCCGTAAACTGCGACGCTATGCACGGCATGCTGAGCGCCGCGATCGTCATCGGCGTGCTCGCCCTGGTGGTCGCGGCCGGCTTGTTCGTGGCCGCGCGAGTCTTCGCCGCCGGAGGACGTCATGGCGATCCATCCTGACCTGGCCCCGCTGAGCTTCCTGCTCGGCCGGTGGGAAGGTGCCGGCATCGGCGGCTACCCGACCATCGAGTCGTTCCGGTTCGGTCAGGAGATCACCTTCAGCCACAACGGCAAGCCGTTCCTGATCTATCACAGCCGGACCTGGGCGCTGGACGAGGACGGGCACATCGGCGCGCCGCTCGGCACCGAGTCCGGGTTCTGGCGGCCCCGGCCGGACAACCAGGTCGAGGTGATGCTGGCCCATCCCACCGGGATCGCGGAGATCTACCTGGGCGAGGTCACCGGGACCAGGATCGAGATGGCCACCGACGTGGTGGCCCGCACCGCGACGGCCAAGGAGGTGACGGCGGGCCACCGGCTCTACGGCCTGGCCGGCCCGGGCGGTCCCGCGGAGCAGGACCTGGCCTACGCCTACGACATGGCCGCCATGGGTGAAGGGCTGCAGCCGCACCTGTCGGCCCAGCTCAAGCGGGTCGGCGCGGCACCAGAGGAGTAGCGAAAATAAAAGTGGCCCCCGGGCGCCTCCCGCATCGCGCTGGTGCGCTGTGCGGGGGCCGACTGGACAAGGTCGGCCAGCCCGGGGACCCGGTGTCTGCCAGGATGTAGCCGGCCGCCCAGCCCGATGGCGGGTGGTCATGCCGGCGGGAGAGCGGCTAGCTGACAGCCACCTCGCGCGTCCACTGTCTATGCATACTGTTGGACCACCTCCTTTCCCGCGTAATTGGCACGTTATCCGGGGGTGGGCGGCCAGGCAAGGGGATTTGGATCACACTGGCCGAACTACTATGAGGCCATGGACGCCGAGGTACCATCCCCGAGCCTTCCGGTCCGGGAGTGGGACGAGCAGCTTCGCGCTCGCGGGTACCGGGTGACACCCCAGCGCCAGCTGGTGCTGGAGGCGGTCGCGCGGCTGGGCCACGCCACCCCGGAGGAGATCGGGGCACAGGTCCAGCAGACCGCCCGCGGCGTCAACATCTCCACCATCTACCGCACGCTCGAACTGCTCGAGCAGATCGGCATGGTCACCCACACCCACCTGGGGCACGGCGCGCCCACGTACCATCTGGCCACCGACGCCGACCATGTCCACCTGGTCTGCCGGGACTGCGGCGGGATAACCGAGATCGGCCCGGACGCGATCCGCCCGCTGATCACCGCGCTGGACGACCAGCACGGCTTCGAGACCGACGTGGGCCACCTGACCGTTTTCGGCCGGTGCCGGGACTGCCGGACCTCCGCCGCAGGAGTATCAACCCGGGAAACGAAGGGAATCCGATGACCTCGTTGCTGTCCTATCCGGGCGCTGTGGAGGCCGGCTGGCCGGATGAGGGCGTGGCTGCGCACTACGGCGATCCGCTCCGCGAGCAGCGGGCCACCGAGGCGTCGGCGGGCGTGGTGGACCGGTCGAACCGCGGCGTGCTCCGCATCACCGGGCCGGACCGGCTGAGCTGGCTGCACAGCCTGACCACCCAGCACCTGGATCGGCTGGCCGCCGGCGAGAGCGCGCAGGCCCTGGTGCTCAGCCCGACCGGGCACGTGGAACACCACCTGACCCTGACCGATGACGGCACCGCGACCTGGATTCACACCGAGCCAGGCACGGCCGGCCCGCTGCTGGAATTCCTGGAGTCCATGCGGTTCATGCTCCGGGTCGAGCCGGCCGACGTCAGCGCGGACTATGCCGTCCTGACCGTGCTCGGGCCCGCCGCGGGCGACATGGCCGCCGGGCTCGATGGGGTTGAGGCACGGGTAATGGCCGGTTCGTTCGGCACTATCGACCTGATTGTGGCCCGGGACCGGCTGCCGGACGCGGCCGCCAAGCTGGCAGAGCGCGGCGCCGCCCTGGCCGGCATGTGGGCCTTCGAGGCCTTGCGCATCGCGGCCCGGGTGCCCCGGTTCGGCCTGGACACCGACCACCGGACCATCCCGCACGAGGTGGGCTGGATCGAGACCGCCGTGCATCTGAGCAAGGGCTGCTACCGGGGTCAGGAGACCGTGGCCCGGGTGCACAACCTGGGCCACCCGCCACGGCGGCTGGTCTTCCTGGACCTGGACGGCAGCGTGGACCGGCTGCCGGCGCACGGCGACCCGGTCGAGGCCGGCGGACCAGACTCGGCTAGCACAGTGGTGGGCTTCACCGGATCGGCAGCGCGGCACTACGAGCTCGGCCCGATCGGCCTGGCCCTGATCAAGCGGACTGTGCCGGTGGACCAGACGCTGCTGGCCGGCGGCGTGGCCGCGGCGCAGGATGTCATCGTGCCGCCCGATGCCGGCGCGAACTTGCAGGTGACGCTGCGCCGCCGGCAGGTAATTTAGTCTTTTCCGAACCCCGAGGACGGGAGGTAGGCCCTCGTGCTGCGCAGGGCTCTGCTCGCGGCGTCAGCCAGCCCACGGCTGCGCCAGCTCATCACGACCGCGCCCCAGACGCGCGCCATCGTCGATTCGTACGTGGCGGGCGAAACGGCTGACGACGCGGTGCGGGTCACCCAGAAACTGCGCGCTGCGGGCCTGCAGGTCAGCCTGGACTACCTGGGCGAGGACACCAAAGACCCGGCTCAGGCCGCGGCGGTCACGGACGAGTACATCCAGCTGCTCGGCAAGCTGGCCGCCGAAGGGCTGACCGCGGGCGGCGGGGCGGAGATCTCGGTCAAGCCGACGGCAGTCGGGCTGTTTCTCGGCAGCCGGACGGCGCAGGAGAACATCAGCCGGATCTGCGCGGCCGCGCAGGATGCGGGCACCACGGTCACGCTGGACGCCGAGGAGTTCGCGGCCGTCGAGCCGACCCTGCGGATCGCGGCCCAGCTCCGCGCCGACCACCCCGACCTGGGCTGCGTGATCCAGTCATGCCTGCGCCGCAGCGAGGCGGACTGCCGCGCGCTGGCCGGCCACGGTATCAGGATCCGGCTCTGCAAGGGGGCCTACAACGAACCGGAGAGCGTGGCCTACGGCAACCGCCGCGAGGTCGACATGTCCTACGCGCGCTGCCTGCGGGCCCTGATGAACGGGTCGGGCTATCCCATGGTGGCTACCCATGACCCGCGGCTTATCCAGATCACCGGGTCGCTGGCCCTGCTGACCGGCCGGTCCCCGGACAGCTTCGAGTACCAGATGCTCTACGGCATCCGCCCGGCCGAGCAGCGGCGGCTGGCCAACACCGGCGCCAAGATGCGGGTGTACGTCCCCTACGGCGGCGACTGGTACGCCTACCTGGTGCGCCGGCTGGCCGAGCGCCCGGCCAACCTGGCGTTCTTCCTCCGCTCGCTGCGGTCGGACAGGCAGGCACCATGATCGCGATCCTGGGCACCGGCAAGATGGGCGAGGCGCTCATGTCCGGGCTGCTGCGGGCCGGACGCTCCCCCGACGAGGTGGTGGCCGCGGTCCGTCGCGAGGACCGGGGCGCCGAGCTGAGCGAGCGTTACGGCGTCCAGGTGGCGGACGCCGCGTCCGCCACCAAGCTGGCCGGCACCCTGGTGCTGGCGGTCAAGCCGCAGGACATGGGCAGGCTGCTGGACGAGATCGCGCCGGCGGTGTCGCCGGGCACCCTGGTGATCTCCGCCGCGGCCGGGATCACCACCGCCTTCATCGCCCGGCGGCTGCCCGTTCCGGTGCCGGTGGTCCGGGTCATGTCCAACACGCCAGTCCTGGTCGATGAGGCCATGAGCGTGATCTCGGCCGGCCCGCACGTGACCGAGGAGCACCTGCTCCGCACCGAGGAGCTGTTCAAGCCGGTCGGCAAGGTGCTGCGTGTACCCGAGTCCCAGCAGGACGCGGCGACCGCGCTGTCGGGCAGCGGGCCGGCCTACGTGTACTACCTGGTCGAGTCGATGGTCGATGCCGGCATTCTGCTCGGGATGGCCCGCGGCGCCGCCCTGGAGATGGTGATCCAGGCGGTCTACGGCGCGGCCACCATGCTGCGCGACTCTGGCGAGCATCCGGTCATCCTCCGCGAGGCGGTGACCTCCCCGGGAGGCACCACCATCTCGGCCATCCGGGAGCTTGAGAAGCACGGCGTGCGGGCCGCGTTCCTGGCCGCCATCGAGGCGGCCCGCGACCGCGGCCGGGAACTGGGAGCCGAATAGTGGCTGGCCCGCTCACCGTCGCCTGGGACGACCGGCTGACCGAGTACGATTTCGGCCCCGCTCACCCGCTGGCGCCGATCCGGGTCGAGCTGACCATGGCCCTGGCCCGCGAGTTCGGGGTGCTGACCCAGGCCGGCGTGACATTGGTGACCCCCGAGCCCGCCGGTATGGCCGAGCTCACGCTGGTGCACGACCCGGACTACATCGAGGCGGTCCGTCAGGCCGGCCACGACGGACGGCCCAACGGCCGGTACGGGCTGGGGACCATGGACGACCCCGTCTTCCCGCGTATGCACGAGGCGTCCGCGCTGGTCACCGGGGCTACCCTGGCCGCGGCGGGGGCGCTGTGGCGCGGCGAGGCGCTGCACGCGGTCAACATCGCCGGCGGCCTGCACCACGCCATGCGCCGGTCGGCCAGCGGCTTCTGCGTCTACAACGACCCGGCTATCGCCATCAGCTGGCTGCTCGATCAGGGCGCGCAGCGGATCGCGTACGTGGACCTGGACGTGCACCACGGCGACGGCGTGCAGGCTGCGTTCTACCACGACCCGCGGGTGCTGACGATCAGCCTGCACGAGCACCCCGCCACGCTGTTCCCGGGCACTGGGCTGGCCATGGAGATCGGGGCGGGTGAGGGCCGCGGCTACGCAGCCAACGTGGCGCTGCCCGCAGGCACGGGCGACGCCGGCTGGCTGCGGGCGTTCGATGCCATCGTCCCGCCGCTGGTCCGCGCGTTCGCACCCGAGATCCTGGTCAGCCAGCACGGCTGCGACAGCCACCGGCTGGACCCACTGGCCAACCTGATGCTCAGCGTGGACGGGCAGCGGCGGGCTCAGCTGATCGTGCACGACCTGGCCCATGAGGTCACCGGCGGCAAGTGGCTGCTGACCGGCGGCGGCGGATACGAGCTGGTGCAGGTCGTGCCCCGGACCTGGACCCATCTGCTGGCCGTGGCCGCGGGCAACCCGCTCGACCCGGAGCTGGAGACGCCGGCTAGCTGGCGGGCGCTGGCCACCGGGCGGACCGGTGAGAAGGCGCCCACCCGGATGACCGACGGCCAGCCGGCCGAGTTCATCCCGGCCTCCGCGGGCCTGGATCCGGGCGATCCGGTGGACTCGGCGATCATGAACACGAGCCGGGCCGTATTTTCCTGGCACGGGCTGGCTCCCCTGAGCTGACCCGGATGAACCCGATCTGACCTAGAGCAAAATGGTCTAGTCATCGAACATGCGTTGGACTTTTTCTGGCCTAAGCCGTTAGCCGGCTGCAGTTGTCAACTGTTAACAGCTGAAAGGCCAAACTCCAAAAGCGCAGCTCAGCGACGGCT
The DNA here is from genome assembly GCA_049284535.1 of Streptosporangiaceae bacterium. Classification (GTDB taxonomy): domain Bacteria; phylum Actinomycetota; class Actinomycetes; order Streptosporangiales; family Streptosporangiaceae; genus Palsa-504. Next base: position 4,063 of record JBAPYC010000078.1, on the reverse strand, counting down.
AACTGAGATATCGCCGCGAGGGGGTGCGTTCTATGCGGCCAAAGAGTAACAACAATGAAGCTATGGACGGGGTTGCTCTTTTCCGCGCCTGACTTACTCTGGATACGTACGTGACTGGTGCGCCGAATCCCGTCAAGTGCTCGGCTTCGTACGGAAGAGGCAACTCGATGGCAAGTGAAACCCCCCTTAGCGACGTCAGATTTCTAACCGTGGCCGAAGTGGCCTTGATCATGCGCGTGTCCAAGATGACCGTGTATCGCCTGGTGCACTCCGGCGAGCTGGAAGCGATCCGCGTGGGTCGTTCCTTCCGGGTCCCTGAAGCAGCCGTCAATCAGTACCTGAGAGCCGCCTTCGTGGGAACCGCTTGAGCTAGCCGCAGTTCGGGCTCGAAACCAAGCCGGACGCCTGTGGCCCAGGATGCCTGTGGCCCAGGGGTCCGGCTGGCATTACGGGGCGCGTCGCGGGATGTTGGTGGACGAGGCATCGCTCGCCGGGACGCCCGGCCGCGGTCCGCGGCCGGCTGCCGTGATCGCCGGCCCGGGCATACCGTTTCAGGGGTAACCTCTTACCTCGGGAGTGTGTCCAGCCGCCCTCACTGGGCGAGCGTGTTGGCGTACCCGTCATCCGCAATGCCGAGGAAGGGTTGATCGCGTGGGCTCAGTCATCAAGAAGCGCCGCAAGCGCATGGCCAAGAAGAAGCACCGCAAGCTGCTCAAGAAGACCCGGATCCAGCGCCGCAACAAGAAGTAGCGGCCTGCTCGCTCCGCGTTTACCGAGTTCCTGGGTTCGCTGGTCCAGACCCCGGCCGGGTCCGACATCAGGCACCATAGGGGCTGATGTCTCTTCCCGTCCTGATCGGATTCGCGGGCGTGCTGGTCGCGGCCGTGGCCACCGGCATGCTCGCAGGCCGGTGGGTCCGGCGGCCGCGGATCGACTTCATTATCTGGACGGCCGCGACCCTGGCGCTCATGGTCGCGCTCGTGGCCCAGAGCATGGGCTTTGTCAGCGGTTTCGATCAGGGCACATTCAGGGCGGCCCAGCTGGGTGCGCAGCTGCTAGCGCCGCTGTGGATCGGCTGGGGCCTGATCGAGCTGGTCTCCGGAAGCGAGGCGGTCCGGTTCGCTGCCCGGCTGCTGGCTGGCGCGCTGACGGTGGTGGCTTCGGTCATCCTGGCTACGGATCCGCTCACATCACAGACGTTCGGCAAGGACTGGCCGCCGGCCGGCCGCTACTTCCAGCCGATCTCCATCGACGCGGTCGACGCGGTGCAGGCCGTGGCGGTCGTGGCCGTGCTGGCCGGTGTGATCATGGCTGTCGCCGGCGCTGGCGCCGTCAGGAACCCACGCAGGCGGGCGGCGCTGGCCGCCGTCGTGCCGGCCGGCCTGGCAGTGCTCGCGGCCGTCGCGATGCGGTTCTCGCTGCCTTATCGGGCCGGGTATCCGCTGCTGAGCGTCCTGACGGCCGTGCTGGTGTGGTTCGGCGCGACGCGGGTACGGAACCCGGCCGGCCGGGCGTCCCAGAACGCCTATCCGGAGGCCGGCGGGCGCGACGAGCAGCCCAGCCGCGACAATGGTGACTGGCCCGGTGATGATGACGGGTCTCCGGACGACAAGCCGCATGACGAAAACGACGTGGCCAACGGCGATACGATGGCCGACGGCGACCAGTCTGAGGACGGTGACGTGGCCGACGGCCAGTACGAACTCTACGGCCAGCGCGGTCCGCTGGACCCCGCAGGCCAGCGCGGCGCCTGGGATCCTGGTGCGCAGGACCCCGGCGGCCCGAACGGGCGGGCGTACTCGGCCGATCCGCTCGGCGACGCTGGGCTGGCCGCGGCGGGACTCGTGCCCGGGGCTGACGGCGGCGCGCTGCGGGCCGACGGCGTGGCAGCGGGCGCGTCCGGGCAGGCCGCAGGCAACGGTTCCAGGCCCTACGGCCGGATCCTGATATTCACCTTGCTCGACGACCGGGTTGACGATTTCGACCGGCTCGCCGAGCAAGCGGCGGAGGCAGTCATGGTCTCCGAGCCCGACACCCTGGTGTACGTCATTCACCTGGTGCCGAACGCGCCAATGCAGCGGATCTTCTATGAGATCTACCGTGACCGGCCGGCATTCGACCATCACGAGAGCCAGTCATATATGCAGCGTTTCGTCGCAGAACGCAGATCGTGCGTGCTGGCGACTAACGTCATCGAACTCAGACTTAAATTCGCTAAAGTCGCGCCATTGCCGGGCCCGCAGGCCGCTGCCCCGCCGTCAGTTCAGGCGGCGGCCGGAGCTGCCGGGCCGGCCGGGCCAGCCCCTGGAGCCGGGTCTGCTCAGCCGAGCGGTCCGCTGCCGCGCCTGCAGCCGCTGTCCCCCGACCCGTACCTGAGCACGCAGGGGCCGCGCGGACCCCAGGGCACCCAGCGGCCCCAGCCCTCGCAGCCTGCCCGTGCGCAGTACGCGGCCCCGTCGCCGTACCACGACCAGCCGCCCTACCAGGGCAACGGCCAGTACAGCAACGGCCAGTACGGCAGCGGGCAGTACCCGGCTCAGGCGCAGTACCCCGGCGGCGAGTACGCCGGTGCCGCGCCATATCCGGAACAGCGATACCCAGGCCAGCAGCCGGGCGACCAGCCGCGAACGGACCAGCGAGCGGCCGATCCGTGGCGGACAGCCCAGCACCGGCCGGACCCGCTGCGCGACCCCCTGCCGCCGGACGGCCCGCGCCGCAATGACCCCCTGCGCCCGGATCCCCTGCGTCCGGACCCGCTGCGCCCGGGCCCCCTGCAGGGTGATCCGCGCCGGACGGATTCGTGGCGGCCTACCTCGCCGCCGGACGGCCCGCGCCGTGGTGATCCCCTGCGCCCAGACCCGCTGCGCCCAGACCCGCTGCGCCCAGACCCGCTGCGTCCGGACCCGCTGCGCCCGGGCCCCCTGCAGGGTGATCCGCGCCGGACGGATTCGTGGCGGGCCAGCCCGCCGTCCGACGGCTGGCAGCCCGGCGACCGCCGGACCGGCGAATGGCGGACGGATGAGTCCTGGTCGCCGGGGCCCCAGCGGCCCGACCAGCCGGATCAGCCCCGGCCAGAACAGCCATGGCCGGATCAGCCCCGGCCGGGCCAGCGTCGCACGCCGTCGGCTGGGCGGCCCAACGGAAGCGGATAGCGTGCCCTCCGGACCCGATCTGGCCGCACCCGATCCGGACCCGTCGGCTGCCCGCATGCCTGCTGACCACCCGCCGGCTGCCCATCCGCCGGCCGGCCAGACCGCGCGGATCCTGCTTCTGGGCCGGCCCGGCTGTCATCTGTGCGACGATGCCCGGGCCGTGATCGAGCGGGTCGCTGCGGACCTGGGCGCCGGCTGGGCCGAGCGCGATATCACCGCCTCGCCGGAGGACCTGAAGGAATACTGGGACAAGATCCCGGTCACCTTCGTCGACGGCGTGCAGGTCGACTTCTGGCGGATCAGCGAGACCAGGCTGCGGGCCGCGCTCGCCCGCCCGGCCGGGCCGGCGAGTCCGGCCAGCTAGTCCCGCCAGGCCGGCCTGACCGCCGCCAGCAGCCGGCCTGATCGCCGCAGCCGTCCTGGCCAGGTCAGGCGGCATGACCTGCTCAGCCATCCTGACCAGCACGGTCGTGCCGACGACCGGTACCGCGCGGTGAGTGCTCACTTTGTGAATCCATGCACAAAGGCGTACGGTGTAAACGATGTCGGCTGACGCGGGCTCTTACCGTCACCTTGACCCGAACCCAAGAGCCCAACCCCAGGAGCGCTGCCGCGATGCACAGTAACGGTTTGCCGTCGCACCCCAGCGGCCAGGCGAAGACCAATGGCCAGGCTGAGGCCAGCGGCCGGTTCGACTCCATCGGCCATGCTGATCTCGGCGGCCGGGCCAGACCCAGCGACCAGGCCAGACCCAGCGACCAGGCCAGACCGGGTGAGCACGCCATACCCGGCGACCACGCTGGGCCGGGTGACCAGCCCGCGGCGGGCGGGCAGGCTGATGGCATACCCGAGGCCACTGTGGCGCGGCTGCCGGTGTACCTGCGCGCGCTGTACGGCCTGGCCGAGCGGGG
>JBAPYC010000077.1:0-13923 GCA_049284535.1 Streptosporangiaceae bacterium | reverse complement strand
GCCGCGCGAGGACGGCCGCCCCGAGGGGGCCACCTCCGGGGCACCGGTGCCGGCCGCGCCGGATCCCGGCGGCGAGCCGGCCATACCGGATGCCGCCGGGGAGCCGACGGCGCCGGATCCGCCCAGGCTCGGATGGCTGGCCTCGCAGAGCAGGCACTGGAACGTCGACCGGCCCGATCCGAGATAACGGCCTGCCGGTACCCCGTCTTCAGGCGGGCCTGGCGGTCATCACGGACGATCATTCCGGGTAGGCGTCAGGTAGCGCAGTCCTGGTCACGCTCTGTACACAAAACCTGACACTGCGGCCATATGCTGCGGCCATCCAGCTGGCTCACAGGAAATACCCAGCTCCGCCAGCGTGGTTCTGACCAACTTCGGAGCCAATACCTCTGGTAGAGCTACACCTTCTCCATCACAATTGGGTATCGAAGTTGAACGCAAAGCCTCATATTCACCCACAAACCAGGGCAGGTGAACGACACCGGTGCTTAGGCGAGCGCCTCGGAGACCCGGGAAGTACCCCGGTGGCCGCAGCGAGGGGCCCGGTATCAGCGGTGAGGAGAATGCCGACGCCGGACATCCCCGCCCGCATCAGCGGGCTCGCCGTTTCTTCCGTCCCTCCATCCGGGTGACACTGATCACCGCGGTGGCCGTAGCTGCTGTGGCCACGGTCACTCCGGCCAACGGCGCAGCCGGCCACCTCGCGGGCACCTTTGTCCAGGACGTCAAGCAGCTGGCGTCCAGCTCGCGGAACGCGGCGGCATTCACCGGAACCGCAGCGGTGGGAGCCCTGTTCACCACGTCCGGCGGCAAGCTCGGGCAGCACTTCTGCACCGCCAGCGTGATCAACAGCGCCCACGGGGACCTGGCGATCACCGCCGCGCACTGTGTCACCGGCACCTCGGGCACCATCGTGTTCGCGCCGGATTACCACAACGGCACAAGCCCTTACGGGACGTGGACGGTGACGAAGGTGTACGTCGACCAGGCGTGGAAATCCTCCTCCTCCCAGGACGACGACTTCGCCTTCCTCAAGCTCAGCCGGTCAGGCTCGAGTACCCCCATCGAGGACGTGACGGGGGCCGAGCAACTCGCCACCGGCACCCCGGCCGCGCGCCAGCAGGTCGACGTGATCGGCTATCCGGACTCCTCGAACCAGCCGATCAGCTGCCAGAACGCGCTCAAGGAACCCATGGCCGACCAGCTCGAGTTCGATTGCGGCGGCTATACCAACGGGACCAGCGGCGGCCCGTTCCTGACCCACGTCAGCAGGTCTACCGGGCAGGGCACGTTGATCGGCGTCATCGGCGGGTATCAGCAGGGCGGCGACACGCCTCAGGTGTCGTACTCGGCCGTGCTGGGCGCGAACGCGGCGTCGCTCTACCAGACCGCGGTGACCGGAGGCTGATCCGCACCGCCATCCGCACCGCCATCCGCACCGCCATCCGTGCCGCCGTCCGGTGCCAGCCGGCGGTGATGCCAGCCGGCGCTAGCTTGTGATCTTGTTGATCTCGGCCAGCTCGCTGGCGGACGGGATCCACTCCCCCGCGGCCGCGTTGGCCTTGACCTGCTCGGCTCTGGTGGCGCCGGCGATCACCGACGAGCAGCCCGGCTGAGCTGCCAGGGCGCCGATGGCCACGTCGAGGATGGTGACGTCGTGCGCCTGCGCCCAGGCGATCAGGGACTCGACCTTGTCGAGGTTGGCGTCGGTGACGTAGCCGTGCCGCTCTGCCAGCCGGGTCCCGGGCGGTATCTCCTGGCCGCGCCGGACCTTCCCGGTCAGCAGCCCGTTGGCCAGCGGGAAGTACGGCAGCACGCCCAGACCGAAGTGCTCGGCAGCCGGGACGACCTCGGCTTCGGCCTCGCGTTCCAGCAGGGACCAGTGGTTCTGGGCGGAGATGAACGGGGTCTGGCCATTCCTGGCTGCCAGGTGCGCGGCGTCGGCCAGCTGCCAGCCGGAGAAGTTCGAGTGACCGATATACCTGACCTTGCCCTCGGTCACCAGCTCGTCCAGCGCGGCGATGGTCTCCTCGACCGGGGTCACCGGGTCCGGTGTGTGCAGCTGATACAGGTCGATGTGGTCGGTGCGCAGCCGCCGCAGCGACTCGGTGACCGCGCGCCGGATGTAGGCCCGGCCGCCCTTCGCGCCCGCCGCGGGCCCGTACCCCATGTCCGCCCTCTGGTGACCGAACTTGGTGGCCAGCACGATCTGGTCGCGACGTGAGCCGAGGACCTCGCCCAGGACGGTTTCCGACCCGCCGAGGTTGCCATATGTGTCCGATGTGTCGAACAAGGTGATGCCGGCGTCGATGGCCGCGTCCACCACCGCCCGGGTTCCCTCGGCATCGAGGCGGCTGCCGAAGTTGTTGCAGCCGAGCCCGACAACTGACACCAATAGTCCCGATTGCCCCAGCGGCCTATAGCGCATGCCGCCATCCTACGGGCCAGCCGACGGCGTCCCGAGGCCGCCCGGGCGGTGCCCGGGCCGGCCGCAACCCCTGCCTGGCGGACAGCCAGCCGGCCATCTGGATACAGAATGTTACGGCTTGCGAGCTACTAGCGCGTAATAAAAGAAATCCTCCGGATGAGCAGGGATTTCCGCACCGGGCTCCGGGTGCCATTGGGGCGTCCATACCATCCCGGGCTCCACGAGTTCGAGTCCTCGCACCAGTTCCAGTACCTCATCGTGCTCGCGGACATGGGCCTGCACGGTCGCCTCGTCATAGACCTTCGCGGCGTCGTTAATCGCCGGAGTTCCGTCCGGGGTGGCATGTGAAAGCGCGACGTAGCTGCCGGAGGGAAATGGCTCGAGGAGTTCGGCGACGATGCCCGCCGGGTCATCGGCGTCGGCGATGAAGTGCAGCACGGCAACGAGCAGGATGGCGACCGGCTCAGCGAAGTCGATCAGCCGCCGCAGCTCGGGGTCACCCAGGATCTGAGCGGGAGCGCGCAGGTCATGCTCGAGGATGACGGCGTTCGGCATGCCGTGGAGCATGTCCCGGCCATGCGCCAGGACCACCGGGTCGTTGTCCACGTAGACGATCCGCGCCGCCGGGTTGGCCGCGACGGCTACCTCGTGCACGTTACCCCCGGCGGGCAGTCCGGTGCCGATATCAATTATCTGATTAATACCCGCCTCAGCCACGAAAAAGTGCACCGCACGCCGCAGGAAAGCGCGGTTCCACGCGAAAGCCTGCCGGACATTCGGCAGATGAGTAGCGATCTCGTCACCAGCCTGCCGGTCGGCCGGGTAATTGTCCTTCCCGCCGATCAGGTAGTCATAAATACGCGCCGGACTCGGAATATCAGGACGGAACGTCCGCCGCCAGTCATCGCGGTCCGCAGGGGAATCATCGCTCATCAACGCGCAGCTTCCTTCGTTCCGTGCGCGTCCCCGTTGACGCACATCCATGCCAGCCACACGTGCCGTAACCGAAGTCCAAGCCCCGCCCGGCAAGCGCCTCCCGCGTGCCGGACCGCACGTCCGCGGGCTGCGGGCCTGTTCGGTCCCCGCGCGGAACCGGCCCGCGAAACCCCCCGTACACAAAAACCCGCGACGAGTTGACTCCAGCTTAACGGGCATTATTGATCCGGGCCAGACAGAAGTGTCCCGAGACAGATGTGTCCTATCCCCGCCCGGCCAGACGCCAATATTGGGGGATGGCATGCAATCCCATATGGGATACCATCTCTTTACCGGAACATGACTGGCAAAGCATTGCCACACGCAATTGCGCGAGACAATTACGTGCGAACCGGAAACCCGGGAGGCGTCATGCCAGAGCAGACAGAGGGACCCACTGTGCTGCGCATCCTGCTTGGCACGCAATTGCGTAGGCTCCGGGAGAGCCAGGGAATCACCGCGCAGGCGGCAGCCAAGGCCATCCGCGGGTCCGAGTCCAAGATCAGCCGTATCGAGCTCGGCCGCAACGCTATCCGCGAGATCGACGTCCTCGACCTGCTCACCTTCTACGGCGTCGGTGCCGTCGAGCGGGAGCAGCTGCTGAACCTGGCCGAGCAGGCCAACCGCCCCGGCTGGTGGCACCGGTACAACGACATCCTGCCGGACTGGTTCCAGGCTTACGTCGGGATGGAAGAGGCCGCGACGTCGATCCGCGTCTACGAGCCCGCGTTCATCCCGGGCCTGCTGCAGACCCAGCAGTACACCGCGGCCGTGCTCGCCGTCTGCGACATCCCCCTGAACGAGGCGGAGCGGCATGTCATCCTGCGCAAGGAACGGCAGCGCCGGTTTACCGAGGGACGGCTCAGGCTGTGGGCCATCGTCGAGGAGACCACGTTGCGGCGGCCCATGGGCAGCCAGGAAATCCTGCGCGACCAGCTCCGCTACCTGCTCAGCCTGTGCAGCAAGCGGAACCTCACCCTGCAGGTCATCCCGTCTGGCGTGGGAGGCCACGCGGTGCCCAGCGGGTTCACCATGCTGCGGTTCGCCGAGCCGGATCTCCCGGACGTCGCTTACCTGGAACACCTCACCAGCGCCCTCTACTTCGACAAGAAATCCGATGTAGATCGTTACCTGCTGAACATGGAACGGCTGAGCATCATGGCCGCCGATCCCAGTGAGACACCGCAGATACTCACCAAGATCATCAGCCAGCTCGATGACGAGCTGGCCCGATGACCATCCGCCACGCAACACGAGCCGGGGGGACCAGATCGCGCCTGGAAAGCGGCCGCCGGTGACGGCGGTGACAAGGGACGGCGACTTCGACGTGACGTCCCTGGGGATGTCCTACCTCCACCGCTGGCCAGGCACGCGGAGGGCGGTGGACCCGGAAGGACCACCGCCCTCTGCTCCTCCCCCAGACCATCTCCCGTGCACCTAAGGACGCAGATTCGAGCGGGGCCACAGTGGGTTACGCGGCACCCGCCCGTCACCTCCGCCGACGTTCAGGCGGCAGGAAGACTCAGGCGACTGGGAGGTCGAACTCCCCGTTCTTCGCGCCGGCCAGGAAGCATTCCCATTCGTGCCGGTTGAAGAGGTGGGGAGTCTTGCTGCGGTCCTTGGAGTCACGCACCGCGACTCCCCCCTGGGGGAGGTGCGCAATTTCCACGCAGCCCGCAGCGCTGCTTGCACTGCTCTTGAACCAGTGCAGACCGGTGAGGTCGGTGTCCATCTGTCAGTCCCTTCCATCCATTGATGTTGCGGCTTTTCCGGTGCACGTTCTTATCGATGAGCTGTTATCAGGTGAGCTCCCGCTCCACCTGCTGGATCAGCTCTATCGAGGCGGTCGGGGAGAGCGCCGCCGCCCGCATCCGGTCGAATGCCTCGGCGCAGGCCCGCACCTCCCGGTCTTTTTCCAGGTAGATCATGCCGCCGAGGGATTCGGTATAGGCGACGTCGGAGTCGGTCCGCTCGGGAAATTCCAGGATGGCGAACGGCCCGATCAGGCCGGCGTGCGCGCCGCATTCAAATCCGAGAATCTGCAGGGTCACGTTCTGCCACCTGCTCGCCTGGACCAGGTGCTGGAGCTGGCGCCGCATGATCGCGGAGCCGCCGATATTGCGCCTGATGGCCCCCTCATCGAGGATGATCCAGACGTCGAGCGGCGGATCCTGGTCGAGCAGCCGCTGTCGCTGCATGCGCAGGTCGACGCCGCGGGCGAGCTGTTCCTCGCTGTCCTTGGGCCGCAGCTCCCGCAGCACGGTCAGAGCGTAGTCGGTGGTCTGCAGCAGCCCGTGGACCAGGTCCGATTCGTAGCTGCGCAGCCCGGAAGCCTCGGCCTCCAGGCCGACGTAAATATCGAATCCGCTGGGCAGCACGTCGTCATAGATCGACCACCAGCCCTTGCGGTGACCCTCGCGGGCCATGTCGACCAGCACCTTGCGGGCGCCCGGGTCCTCGACTTCGTACATTTCGAGCATGGCGGTCAGATACGCCGATTTGGTCGGCGCCTTTCCCGTCTCGATTCGCGACAGCGTCGACGGGGCCAGGCCCAGTTTCTCGGCCACTTCCTCAAGCTTGAGTGAATGGGCTTCCCGCAGACGTCGCAGCTCGGCACCGAGCCTGCGCCTGCGTACCGTTGGGCCTAGAGGCACGAGAAGCTCGCCTCCTCGTAAATGCAGAGGGGTTAACGTCGCAGAGGATGCAAAACCTGATCCCACCCCAATGGACCGGTCAACAACTCAGATGTCCGTCTAAGTTACTGGTTTGACCCATTTCGAGCATCGGAGTGTAACCGGAACACTCCGCATCGTCCCTGACAACCAGTACGATACAGCACCAACAGCGCTGATGAAATCCCATCCGCGATTTCATCGGAGAAATTTCCTTGACGCACTTGCGTCAACGCGCCCGGTGGCTTCATCATCGGTTGTTGACGCCAGATTGCACGGTCAATCACTCAGGTACAAATCTGGACATTTTGTAAAGGTGCAGGTGGAGGTGCTCCGCGTAGCTTTTCGAGGAGCCTGGATGGCTATCGGGGCATTTGCGCGTCTGATGTTGATGTAGTGATAACCAGCGGATTTCGTGTCTGTGGTGGCTTGAGTCACGCTTGTGACTCAAGAGAATCGAGCGGAGCTGCCGCCCAGGCACACAGGTGAGATCACGGTCCCCGGTGATTGGAGGGAACTCAACATGGAAACGCCCGAAGGCAATTCCCGATCATGGTCTGGTCCGCAGCGCAGGCCAGGACCACACGGGACCGCCGGCGGGGTACGCGCGACAGTGCTCGGCTCGCTGACCATTCCCGGGCGTCCCGAGCGGGTCTCCGCAGCCAGGACCTTCGTAGCGCAGACGCTTAGCTCGCACTTGGTTGACGCGGACTGTGACGCCGCGACCTTACTGACGTCGGAAATCGTCACCAACGCCATCCAGCACACCAAGTCCGGTGTCGAAGGCGGCACGGTGACCATTGTGGTCATCGGCGTCCCGCGTGGCGTCCTGGTGGAGATTATCGATGACGGTTCACCCGGTACTCCCATTGTCAAGGGTGATCTGTACGCGGCCGAGGGACACGGTCTGTTCCTCGTCCAGCACCTGGCCGCCCAGTGGGGTTACCTGCGGGATCCCGCGGGCACCACGGTCTGGTTCCACCTCCCGGCGGCCCACCAGGCGCGGCACGCTCCCGAGCAGGCCACGCCGCAGGCGGCCCGGCTTCCCGTCCACGCTGAAGAGCACACCCGGCCGACCCAGCTCTGGGCCGCAGCAATTCAGCCCTTCGCTTCGGCCTGACTACACCGTTCTGGTTCTGGGCAGCCTGCCGGCCTTCCCTCCCCGGCTGGCTCCCCATCAGCACAGGCTTGGGTCTGTGCTGCCTCCGGGCCCGGGGCCGTTGGCACAATGGGCTCATGACCGACCCATCGCGACCGAACGGGGCCGGGCCCGGAGTGATCACGCCGGACGGATGCGCCGTCGACTTCTACGCGCGGATGACCGCCATGGCCGAACCCGCCATCGTGCACGAGGCGACCGGGCCCGGGGCGTCCATCCTCGAGCTGGGCAGCGGGACCGGCCGGATCACCCGCCCGCTCACCGGCCTGGGCCACCCGGTGGTGGCCGTGGATGAGTCCCCCGAGATGCTCGCCCACGTCCGCGGCGCCGAGACGGTGTGCGCGCGGATCGAGGACCTGGACCTGGGCCGCCAGTTCGACGCCGTCCTGCTAGCATCGCACCTCATCAACGCCGATGACATAGCGGCCAGGGCCGCGTTCCTGGACGCATGCCGGCGGCATGTGAGCGCTGACGGCTGCGTGGTCGTCCAGATGCACGCCCCGGCCTGGTTCGAGACCGCCGCGGAGTCCGAGTCCAAGCGGGACGGCATCGTCTTCCGGATGCGGGACATCTCCCGGCCCGCCCCTGACCTGGTGTCGGCGACCGTCGAATACGCCGACGGGGACCGCGTCTGGACGCAGAACTTTACCGCCCGCCGCCTGGACGACGAGGGCCTGGCCGCCGTGCTCGCCGCGGCCGGACTGCGCTTGGACCGCTTCCTCACCGACGACCGGACCTGGTTCCGCGCTGTGGTCACCGGCCGGCCGCCGGCGAGCTAGGCCGCTGGCAAGCTAGGCCGCCGGCGCCTTCAATCTCCGAGGATTCGATGAATGCGGATCTCTGCAGAATCTATTCATCAGAACGCCACACTCATTGAAAACGAGCACGGCTCACACGCAAATCAAGCCCCGCCATTCACACGGCTTGCGCCATCCCGGTCCCGTCCCCAGGCCCATAGGGGTACCTGCGACAACCAGTACGTGAGAGTGTCGTGGTTGCGACAATCACGACCATCGACCTGGGGCTTTTGCGCCTGGCGGGGGCGGTGGGCCGTCAGGGAACCGGGCCGCCGGAAACCAGGCGGTTGTTGATGCGGGAATCTGGGTCGAACGGGCGCGGTCAGCCGCTCTTGCGCCGGAAGGAACGGCGGTTCGCGGCGGGGCCGTGGGAGCCGTGCACCTTGCCGGTGTCCTGCGCACCGTCGGCGTTGGCGCTGGCGTGCGCGCCGCGCTTGCGGTCGAGAGCCTCGCGGAACTTGCGCTTGACATCATCGAGCTCGGGCTTGGCTTCCGCCGGCGGCGCCTCCGCAGACTCAGCCGTCGCGGACGGGGCCTTCGCGGACGGGGCCTTCGCGGACGGGGCCTTCGCAGACGGGGCCTTCGCGGGCGGGGGCTCGGCCGGGGCGGGAACGGACGCGGCGGCGGGGGCAGAAGAAGCTTTCGCTCCAGATTGGTCGACAGCCATGCGGGCCTCCTGGGGCGGCGGGACGTATCTCTTAGCGTCGCACACCGGCCGCAGTTCCGGCGGGCCGGGCCTGGGATCGGACCGGAAAGCCCGGATAATGGCAGCTATGACCCGCAAGGACCCGGCGGATGCGCCAGCGAACAGCATGGACACCGGCTTCGGCCGGGCCGAGCTGCTGCGTGACGCGGACCGGCGGTCGGGCTGGATGCTGCTGATCGACGGGGTGCCGCAGTCGCACGTCGACCTGGACGACCCGCGCTACCTGGACTTCGAGTACGTCCGCCGGCTCGGGCACGTGATCGACCTGGCCGCGCCGGATGGGCAGCCGCTGCGCGTCCTGCACCTGGGGGCTGGCGCGCTCACCCTGGCCCGGTACGTGGCCGCGACGCGGCCGGGCTCGCGGCAGCTGGCGGTCGAGGTCGACACCGCCCTGGTGGACTTCGTCCGGCGGCGGCTGCCCGGGCCGAAGATCAGGGTCCGCGCCGGTGACGCCCGGGCCGTGCTGGAACAGCTCCGGCCGGGCTCGTTCGACATCGTGGTCGTGGACGTCTTCGCGGGCGGGCAGACCCCGGCCCACCTGACCTCGGCGGAATTCTGGACGGCGGCCGGCCAGGCCGGCCGGATCGTCGCGGCCAACGTGGCCGACGGGGCGCCGCTGGCGCACGCCCGGGCTCAGGTCGCGACGGCGCGGACGGTCTTCTTCGACACGGTCCTGATCGCGGACGCCGCGGTGTTGCGCGGCCGGCGGTTCGGCAATCTGGTGCTGGTGGCCAGCGACGCGGCGCTGCCGGCCGAGGGGCTGACCCGGCGGGCGGCCGCCGACCCGATGCCCGGCCGGGTACTGCACGGTCCGGAGCTGGTCCGCTTTGCCTCCGGGGCCCGGCCGGTAATCGATGCGGACGCTGCCCCCTCCCCCGCGCCGCCGGCCGACGCCTTCGCCTGAGCGGCGCCGGGCTGGGCGGCGCCGGGCTGGGCAGCTCCGGGCTAGGCAGCGGCCGCGGCCAGCACGCCGCGGCAGATCAGGGCGAGGTCCTCGTCACCGGTCACGTAGGGCGGCATGGTGTAGATCAGGTCGCGGAACGGCCGCAGCCACACCCCGGCCCGTACGGCCGCGGCGGTAGCCGCCGCCATGTCGACCTCGTGGTCCAGCTGGACCACCCCGACCGCGCCGAGCACCCGGACGTCGGTCACCCCGGGCAGGGAAGCGGCCGGGGCCAGCCCGGCCGCCAGGCCCGCGGCGATGCGGGCCACGCAAGGCTGCCAGCCGCCGGGGTAGGCCGCCGGGTCGGCCAGCACCGACAGCGAGGCCAGAGCGACCGCGCAGGCCAGCGGGTTGCCCATGAAGGTGGGGCCGTGCGCCAGCACGGGCACCGAACCCGCGGAGATGCCCGCAGCCACCCGCGGGCTGCACAGCGCCGCCGCCAGCGTCAGGTACCCGCCGGTCAGGGCCTTGCCCACGCACATCACGTCCGGGCTCACCCCGGCGTGCCCGGCCGCGAACAGCGACCCGCTGCGGCCGAAGCCGGTGGCGATCTCGTCGAAGATGAGCAGCACATCGTGCGCGTCGCAGGCCTCGCGCAGCACCCGCAGGTAGCCGGGGTCGTGGAAACGCATCCCGCCCGCCCCCTGGATCACCGGCTCGACGATCACCGCGGCCAGCGTGTCCGCGTGCTCGGCGAGCAGCCCGGACAGCGTCGCCGCGTACCCGGGATCCACCCCGGCGGCGAAGCCGTCCGGCGGCGGGGGCGCGAATACCTGGCCGGCCACCACCCCCTGCCACAGGGCGTGCATGCCGCCCTCGGGGTCGCACACCGACATGGCCATGAACGTGTCGCCGTGGTAGCCGCCGCGCCAGGTCAGCAGGCGGCGCTTGGCCGGGCGCCCGGCCGAGCGCCAGTACTGCAGGCACATCTTGACCGCCACCTCGACGGACACCGAGCCCGAGTCACACAGGAACACGTGCTCGAGCCCGGCCGGGGCCAGCTCCACCAGCTGCTCGCACAGCCGCACCGCAGGCTCGTGGGTCAGCCCGCCGAACATCACATGGCTCATCCGCCCCAGCTGCTCGGCTGCGGCGGCGTCCAGCACGGGATGCCGGTAGCCATGGATGGCCGCCCACCACGACGACATGCCGTCGACCAGCTCACGGCGCCCGAAGGCGGGCTCGGCCAGCCGCAGCCGCACCCCGGAGGCGGACTCGACCACCAGCGGCGTCATCCGCCCGGGCATCGGCCCGTACGGGTGCCAGACGTGCGTCCGGTCGGCCCGGAGAAGATCAGCAGGGAGCAGGCCATCAAGGCGAACGGGCTGGTTCACGCCTCAGCGCCGGTGGCTGGTCCGGGCGGCCGAACGACGGCCGGAATGGCCCTCGCGCTTGGCCCGGACCCGCACCGACACCAGGACCGGGCTGCCCTCGAAGCCGAACTCCTCGCGCAGCCGCCGTTCCACGAACCGCCGGTAGCCGGCCTCCAGGAATCCGGAGGTGAACAGCACGAAGTGCGGCGGCCGCACACCCACCTGGGTGGCGAACAAGATCTTGGGCTGGCGGCCGCCGCGCACCGGCGGCGGGGTCGCCGCGACCAGGCCGGTCAGCCAGGCATTGAGCCGGCCTGTGGGGACCCGGGTCTCCCAGCCTTCCAGCGCCGTTTCCAGCGCGGGCACCAGCCGGTCCATGTGCCGGCCGGTGGCGGCGGAGATGTTCACCCGCGGCGCCCAGCGGGCCGTGTACAGCTGGCGCTCGATCTCGCGCTCCAGGTATCGCTGCCGATCCTCATCGACCAGGTCCCACTTGTTGTACGCGATGACCAGGGCCCGGCCGGCCTCGATGACCATCGAGATGATCCGCAGGTCCTGCTCGGTGAGCGGCGCGCTGGCATCAACGAGGACCACGGCCACCTCGGCCAGGTCCAGCGCGCCGGCGGTCCGCAGCGCCGCGTAGTAGTCGGCGCCCTGGTTCTCCCTGAACCGCCGCCTGATGCCGGCCGTGTCCACGAACCGCCAGGTGGTGCCGCCCAGCTCGATCAGCTCATCGACCGGGTCGCGGGTCGTGCCGGCCACCGGGTCGACCAGCGACCGCTGGTGCCCGGCCAGCTTGTTCAGCAGGCTGGACTTACCCACGTTGGGCCGCCCGAGCAGGGCGACCCGGCGCGGGCCGCCTTCGGAGTCCTGCTCGCGGGGCGCCTCGGGCAGCGCGTCCAGGATCAGGTCGAGCAGGTCGCCGCTGCCGCGGCCATGCAGCGCGCTGACTGGCGCGGGCTCGCCGAGGCCCAGCGACCACAGCGCCGCGACCTCGGGTTCGGCCTTGGTGTCATCCACCTTGTTGGCCGCGACCACGACCGGCTTGCCGGCCCGGCGCAGGACGGCGGCCATGGCAGCGTCCGCATCGGTCACCCCCACGGTGGCGTCCACCACGAACAGCACCGCGTCGGCGGCCTCCACCGCGATCCGGGCCTGGCCCGCGACCCGGGAAGCGAGACTCTCGCCGCCTTCCACCGACGGCTCCCAGCCGCCGGTGTCGACCAGGGTGAAGGCCCGGCCGTTCCAGAGTGCGTCGTAGGTGACCCGGTCCCTGGTGACGCCCGGGACGTCCTCGACGACGGCCTGGCGGCTGCCCAGGATCCGGTTCACCAGCGTCGACTTACCCACGTTGGGGCGCCCGACGACGGCGACGACGGGAACGGCGGCTTCGCTTGGCATGACTACCTGCTCTTCTGGCGCGGGCTCTGCTGGTACGGGATGGCCTCGCGCTCGTGGGCCAGCCGGACGATGGTGGCGACCACCTCGTCCAGGTCCAGCCCGGTGGAGTCGATCTCGACGGCGTCCGCGGCCCGTCCGCTCTGCGCGGCGTCGAGGCGGTCACGCCGGTCCTGGTCGGCCTGGGTGGACCACGCGGCCTCGGCGGTGCGGCGCTCGGCGCGGGCGGCACTGTCGGCGGTCAGGAACACCTTGACCGGCGCGTCGGGCGCGACCACGGTGCCGATGTCGCGCCCCTCGGCCACGATCCCGGGCGAGTCCGCGATGATCTCCCGCTGCCTGGCGATCAGGTGCGCCCGGACAGCAGGCACGGAGGCGACCGCGCTGACCGCGCCGGTCACCTCGCGGGTACGGATGGCCGCGGACACATCGGTGCCGTCGACCCGGGTCCATGGCGCGTCCGGGTCGGTGCCCACCTCGATGACCGGGTCAGCGGCCAGTCCGGCCACCGTGGCCGCGTCGCCGGTGTCCACCCCGCGCTCGAGCAGCCACCACGTCAGGGCCCGGTACATGGCCCCGGTGTCCAGGTAGCACAGGCCAAGCGCGCGGGCGGCTCGCCGGGAAGCGGTCGACTTGCCCGCGCCGGATGGCCCGTCCACCGCGACCACGAGCCCGGACCCTGGCGTACTGGCCGCTGATCCACTGGCCGCTGATCCACTGGCCGCTGATTCACCGCCCGTTTCGCTCTCCCCGCCTGTATCGCTTTCCAGTTCGGCTGAGATCTTCACCCGTGCGATGCTACCGGCGCACGGGCGCGCGGGAGACATGGTGCACGGTGCACCGGGCGTTCACTGGGCGAGACCATGCCGGTAGGCGTAGCCGACCGCCTGAGCCCGGTCCCGCGCGCCGATCTTCGGCAGCATGTGATTGACGTGGCTCTTGACCGTGGCCTCGCTGACCACCAGGCGCTCGGCGATCTCGGTGTTGGACAGCCCGGCCGCGATCAGCGTCAGCACCTCGGCCTCCCGGGGAGTGAGGTTGCCGGGCAGGCCGGCCCCGGCACCGGCCCGGGCAGTGTTGTCGGGGCTGGCCGGGACGGCGTCGGCAGGACCGCTGGCGATGGCCTCAACCAGGTGGCGCTGGACGGCCGGGTCGAGGGCGGCCTGGCCGTCGGCCACCCGGTGCAGAGCCTGCTGGATCTCGGCCGCGCCCGCGTCCTTGGTCAGGTAGCCCAGCGCGCCGGCCCGGAGCGCGTCGATGACCGAGCGGTCGTCGGCGTAGGTGGTGAGTACCACCACCTTGACCTCGGGGTGGCTCTCGCGCAGCCGCCGGGTGGTCTCGACCCCGTCCATCCGGGGCATCCGCAGGTCCATCAGGATCACGTCCGGCTTGAGCTCGGCCACCACGGCCAGCACCTCCGCGCCGTCCGCCGCGGTGCCGACCACCTCGACGTCCGGCAGCAGCCCGAGCAGCATGGCCAGGCCCTCGCGCACCACCCGCTGGTCGTCCGCGGCCAGCACGCGGATCCGGCC
>JBAPYC010000076.1:0-2306 GCA_049284535.1 Streptosporangiaceae bacterium | reverse complement strand
GTGTGACGGAGGGACTGCGGGCCGACGGGCCGGCGTGTCGCCAGGAACGGGCTGCGCGTCGCCGGGGGCGGTCAGCGTGTCGCCGCGGACGGCTAGGCCATCGAGGACAGCTGGCATATCCGGGTGGACGGCCGGCGTGTCGTCGGAGTTTGCCGGCGTGTCGTCGGAGTTTGCGAGCCGGAGGGCAGGGCGCGCCGGACGGGGCGGAGCACCGCCGAGACGGGCGTGGGAGCTAAAGGGCAGAGCCACCGCTGGCGCCGAATTCATGGCGACCTCCCTGATCAAACCTTCATTCGAACCTGACTGTGTTCGATAGTACACCCATTCGATCGCTTTACTGTTCGATCGAACGGGGTATGTAGAAGGTGTACCGCGAGGGTCCGACATTTTGACGACACGTCGAACAGATGTTTGGGATCTGAGATGAGAACCGTTACTCTCTACTCAGCACGCAAGAACTCGGACACGGAAGGTCATCAGATGGAGGAAAAGGCCATGGGAGGCACCGCAACCGGTACCTCTGGCGATCCAGCGGAGGCGCCCAGACCTAAGGGGCGGCCGGGCCGCAAACCAAAGGGCAGCGTGCCGGTCATCATCCCGGAGACGCCGGACAAGCCCGATCCGGACCACGTGCTCACCTGGCGCCAGCGCAAGGTGCTGCAGGTCATCCGTGAGTCGGTGCAGAAGCGCGGCTATCCGCCATCGATGCGCGAGATCGGCGAGGCCGTCGGCCTGACCAGCACGTCAAGCGTTTCGTACCAGCTGAGCACGCTGCAGAAGAAGGGGTACCTGCACCGGGACGTGGGCCGGCCGCGGACCGTCGAGGTCCGGCTGCCTGGCCATCCCGCGGTGCGGCCCGAGCCGAGCCGGGAGGAAGAGGAGCCGCCGGCCGACCTGCCTGGCATCGACATCCCGTCCCAGGAGGCCATCTACGTGCCGCTGGTCGGGCGGATCGCCGCAGGTGGCCCGATCCTGGCCGAGCAGTCGGTCGAGGATGTGTTCCCGCTCCCCCGCCAGCTCGTCGGCGACGGCACCCTGTTCCTGCTCAAGGTGGCGGGGGACTCGATGATCAACGCCGCCATCGCGGACGGGGACTGGGTGGTAGTCCGCGAGCAGAAGGTGGCGGAGAACGGCGAGATCGTGGCGGCCATGCTGGACGGCGAGGCCACGGTGAAGACGTTCAAGCAGAGCGATGGGCACGTCTGGCTGATCCCGCACAACCCCGCCTACACGCCGATCCTGGGCGACGAGGCCACCATCCTTGGCAAGGTCGTGGCGGTGCTCCGGCGCGTCTGACCGAGCGGCCGCTGTCTGAGAGCGTGGCGGCTGGGCCCGTTTGCTGACGGCAGACGGGCCCAGCGCGGCGCGGCGCTGGCAGGCGGCCTGCGTGGCCCGGGGCGGCTGTGTTTCCCGGACGGGCTGCCGCGTCGGATTGTGGATAAATTTGATGTCTGCGTGATTGAAAGCAACCGCAGTTAATTGACGAATTCGGAGAGCTATTTGAGGCATTGACTCGCTGCCGGATGCATTTTACAGTCGCCCTAAGGCACCTGGGGCGTTCTGGCTAATCCGCCGGGTCAAGCGCCATCTGCTGCCGTTCGCCGCCGATGCCTTGCCGAGGCTGCCCACTACGCAGGGGCAGTGACGCCCGCATCGAAAGGCGGCTCAATGACGAGCGACAACGACGTGACCACGCCAGCTCAGGACGGCACCGCTCAGGATGGCACCGCTCAGGACGGCACCTCCTGGGATGGCACCGCCCGGGACGGCACAGACGCCCAGGACATCGCGGGCCGCCGGGATCAGGGCGACCGCGCCGTCGATTACGACGCGATCGTGGTGGGAGCGGGGTTCGGCGGCCTGTACATGCTGCACTCGCTGCGCAAGCTCGGGCTCTCTGTGCGGGTTTACGAGCAGGGCGGTGGCGTCGGCGGAACCTGGTACTGGAATCGCTATCCGGGTGCGCGCTGCGACAGCGAAAGCGTCTACTACATGTTCAGCGACCATATGTCGAAGGACATCCTCGCCGAATGGAACTGGACCGAGCGCTTTGCCGCGCAGCCGGAAATTCTCCGGTACCTGAATTTCGTCACCGACAAAATGGACCTGCGGCGCGATATCCAGTTCAACGCCAAGGTGACGTCGGCCGTTTATGACGCCGGGCGTGACGCATGGGACCTCACCCTGGCCGACGGGAGCACGTCCTCGGCGCGATTCCTGATCACCGCGGTGGGATGCCTGTCATCGACGAACACGCCGAAGCTCCCCGGCACCGGCAGCTTCGCCGGGAAGAGCTACCACACCGG
>JBAPYC010000075.1:0-1969 GCA_049284535.1 Streptosporangiaceae bacterium | reverse complement strand
CGGCGCCAGCCTGCCTGGAACGTCGAAGACGACCGGGCTGAATGCGACGATCGGTTGCGCTTCGTTGACGGGTAGGCCGGCGGCTTCGCTGTACGGCGTGCTCATAGTGACTTCCTTCGTGTCGATTCGAGCGATGTTTGCTGCCACTGACTCCTAGCCCCCGTGCGTCAGGGGCGCTGAGCCGATAAGCCGAGGCCGCGCGGGCCGCTGAGGCCGGTTCCACCGAGCCGCCGAGCTACCGAGCGCCGGGGGCCAAGGCCGTCCTGCGTGACACCGTGCGGAACCTGCATGATCCCGGCGTTGTTGATGAGGACGTCCAGGTCGCCGGCCCAGCCGGCGGCGAAGGCCCGGACCGAGGCCAGGCTGGCCAGGTCCAGCGGCCGGACCTCGGTGCGCCCGCTCATCGTTTCCGCCGCGGCGCGGCCACGTCGCGGACGGCGAGCACCACGCTCGCGCCGGCGCGGGCCAGCTCGGCCGCGATGATCTTCCCGAGCCCGCCCGAGGCGCCGGTCACCACCACGGTCCGCCCCGACTGATCGGGAAGATCGGCGGCGGCCCACTTCATGGCCGCATCACTCAAGCCACCCTGTCGATGCGAACACTGACGGTAACAGACATGCCGTAGCTCCTTCTGATTTGGTGACCTTCTAGCAGACCGTCGGTCTTTTAAAGCAGCACATCAGACTGCCGGTCTTACAAGGGACCGCAGGTCTGTGGATTAGGGCTTAGCCGAGTCCGATCTGCTTTGCCTGCAGCGCGGAGTCCCAGAAGGCGGAAATAGCGATGAGCTGGTCACCTTGCCACCTGCTGGTCTGGCCGAAGTCGAGGTCGAACGCCTTTCCCGTCGGGGGGACCACCGTGCCGTCGGGCAGCACCATTTTCCCGGTGAAGGTCCCCGTGGTGCGGGTGACCACCGTGATCCAGTCGCCGCTCCCGAACTGGACCGGGTACGGATCGTTGCGGACGTGGACGTCGGGAAAGATGCGGAACATCTGCGCCACCATCGCGGTGTGGGCCGCCGCTCCGTAGATCGGCTCTGCGCTGCCCGTGACGTACGCGACCATGTCAGGGTGGTGGATCACGTTCAGCGCCGCGAAGTCGCGGTCGTTGAAGGCATCGTCGCCCTGCTTCATGAGCCCGAGGAGGTGTGTCGTCCGGCTGGTGTCAGTCGTGTTAGCCATAAGGGTTCCTGTTCCGTCGATGATCGTCAGGTCACGGCCATTGGGGTCGCTAGTTCTCGGCCGAGTGCACCCAGCTGGTGCTGAAGCTAATTTTGGTGCTGGCCCTCTATACGCGGGAGCCGCGATCTTGGGTTGTACGGCCGTCAGCGGTCTGGAGGGATCGTCTCCGACCAGCTGGTGACTGTCCTGGTGAACAGCTGAGGGTCCTGGCCGTGCATGGAGTGGGCCATGCCGGGAAACGACATGATCTTGAACGGCTGGCCGGCGTGCGTCACCAGCTCCCGGGCCCGGTCGACTTGCTGGTCGGAGACGGCGCCCATGACGGTCCCGGTATCGGGGTCGCTCGCCCGGTAGTGATGAGTGAACAGGACGGGCGCTCGCGCGCTGGCGAGCATGTAAGCGTGGTCGCAGTTGACGGTGGCGGTGCCGGCGTAGAAGGCCCGCCCCCATTCCGGATCGTATTCCCGCATGTTCTGCGGCGGCTCATCGAAGCTGGGCGGGACTGCGTCAGGGGTCTTGATGCTCATCGCGATCAGCGCGGTCATCATCCAGGGCGGGGTTTCTATCGGCAGCGCGGCTTGCATGCCTTTCCAGTCGCCGATCGTCCACTGATCGCCGAGCCATTTGCTCCACAAGGCGAACATCGGGCCCAGGCCCTGGCGGATCGACTGCCCGCAGGCGGGGGTGACCTCGGAGGCGAATACCGGGGCGTCTTCCAGGACGGTCCCGCGCACCTGGCCGGGCGTGGCGAAAGCTGATAGCCAGGCGGCCAGGACGCCGCCGGAGGA
>JBAPYC010000074.1:0-3405 GCA_049284535.1 Streptosporangiaceae bacterium | reverse complement strand
GCCCGGTGGTGCTGCTGGCCGACGTGCGCTCGGTCGGCGTGCAGGGCGACGGCCGGACCTACGGCCACCCCGTGGTGCTCCGCCCGGTGACCAGCGAGGACGCCATGACCGCGGACTGGGCCCGGCTACCTGACGAGGTGCTCGCCCGGATTTCCACCCGGGTCACCAACGAGGTCCCCGAGATCAACCGGGTCGTGCTCGACGTGACCAGCAAGCCCCCCGCGACCATCGAGTGGGAGTGACCCCGCCCGCCGCGGGCCGGTCTTAGCCCCGTCAGCCCAGGCTGCGCATGGCCCACAGGTCGGGGAAGGTGGGCTTTCCGAGCGTGGTCCGCAGGTAGGTCGCGCCGGCCGAGCCGCCGGTGCCGAGCTGGCCGCCGATGGTCCGCTCCACCATCTTCACGTGCCGGTAACGCCACTCCTGCATGCCCTCGTCCAGGTCGACGAGGAGCTCGCTCACGGCGGCCGCGTCGGTGTCGTCGTCGTAGACCTTCTTCAGCATCTGCTGCATGCGGGGGGACGCCTCGATCGGTTCGCGGACGTCCCGCCCGCTGACCTCGGCGGGCACGTCGTAGCCCTGCCCGGCCAGGTAGCTGACGAAGGAGTCGAACACCGACGGCCGGGACATCGCGGCCTCGATGCGCTCCCGCTCGGCGCTGCCCTCGGTGTACTGCGCCACCATCATCGGGTCGCGCCGTCCCAGCACCGCCTCAAGCTCGCGGAACTGCGCCGACTCGAACCCGCTCGAGGTGCCGAGCCAGTCGCGGAACCGGGTGAACTGCGTGGGCGTCATGGTCTCCAGCACGTCGAGCTGGGCCACGACGATCTTCAAGATGGCCAGGGTCCGCCGCAGCGTGCGCGTCGCGTGGGTGGTATCACCCGCTCCGAGCAGGGACTGCAGCCTGCCGAACTCGTGCAGCAGCTGCCTGAACCACAGCTCGTAGACCTGGTGGATGACGATGAACAGCATCTCGTCGTGCTCGCTGGAGCGGGGCTGCTGCGCGGCGAGCAGCTGATCGAGCCGCAGGTAGCTGGAGTAGGTGATGCGCTCGGCCATGGTTGCCTCTTACAGTTTGCTCTCGATGATGTCCCGCGCGGTGCCGACGGCGGTCCACAGATCGGTGAAACGCGTGTAGAGCGGGGAGGCGCCGAGCCGGAACCGCTCCGGCGTGCGGTAGTCGATGATGATGTTCGCGGCCGCGAGCTGCGCGACGATCTGCTCGGCCTGCGGGTGCCGGAAGGTGACGTGGCCGCCGCGGCGGCCGGGGTCGCGTGGCGTGGCCAGCTCGCAGCCCAGCGGGGCCAGCCACGCGTCGGCCAGCTCGATGAGGTAGCTGGTCAGCTGCATGCTCTTGGCCCGCATCGGCCCGATGCCGGCCTCGAGCAATAGCCGCACGCTCTCCTCCACCGCCGCCGTGCCGAGGATGGTGGGGGTGCCGGTCATGAACTTGGCGATGCCGGGTGCCGGGTCATACGCGGGCCCCATGGCGAACTGGTCCCGCTGCGAGAACCAGCCCCAGATCGGCTGGCGCAATGCCTCCTGCTGGGCCTCCTCCAGCCGGGCCGAGACGTACAGGAATGCCGGGGCGCCCGGCCCGGAGTTCAGGTACTTGTAGGTGCAGCCCACGGCGAGGTCCACGTCGCAGCCGTCGAGCTCGACCGGCACCGCGCCGGCCGAGTGGCACAGGTCCCAGAGCACGAGCGCGCCGGCCTCGTGCGCGATCGCGGTGATAGCCGCCATGTCGGCCAGGGCACCGCTGCGGTACGCCACGTGCGACAGGCTGACCAGGGCGGTGCCGGAGTCCACCGCGGCGCGCACCTCATCGGCGCGCAGGCCCTGGTCGATGTCGGTGGCCAGCATCCGCAGCTCCGCGCCGCGCTGCGCCGCGATCCCCTCCATCACGTACCGGTCGCTGGGGAAGTTGTCCCGGTCGGTGACGATGGCGGGCCGGCCCGGACGTGCGTCGAGCGCCGCCGATATCAGCTTGTACAGGTTCACCGTGGTGTTGTCGGTCACCACCACCTGGCCCGGCGCCGCGCCTGTCAGCTCGCCGACCAGGTCCCCGGCCCGGCCCGGCAGGTCGACCCAGTGATCCCAGGACCGGGCCAGCGCCGCGCCCCACTCCCGGCGGAGCACCTCTTCGACCCGCCTGCGGGTGGCGTGCGGCAGGGCACCGAGCGAGTTGCCGTTGAGGTAAATCAGGGACGGATCGTCGAGCGCGAACCGCGCGCGGAACCCGGCCAGCGGATCCGCGGCGTCCAGCTCCTCGGCGTGCGCCCGCTCCAGCGGTACCTGGGACATACTTCTCACCCTAAAACGCCATTGCCGTTCAGTGAGCTCTAATGACGGCCAGGCCCACGTCGGCCAGCTGCATTACGTGCACGTCAGCTCACCGCGGCCGGTGGTGCTATTACGACCCGATCGTGGTGGGTGCCCACCTTGCCGGCAGGATCCAATCGGCTGGACGCTGGTCACTGAGGAACCGGACCAGGCTGCTGGACGGGGGAAGGGATGATCATGCGCGCCGTTGGCATGGTGTTGCGCGCCCAGAGGCGGCAGCACTGGAAGTCGTGGCTGGCCCTGGCCATGCTGGCGGCCGTGGCCGGGGGGCTGGTGATGGCGGCCACGGCCACTGCCCGGGCGACCGCGGCCGCGTTCCCGGGCTTCCTGGCCCGGCACGGCTATGACGACCTCGTCTATACCGGCCGGCCGCTGCCTCAGCTGGCCCGGATCAAGCAAGTCGCCCAGGCCACGCCGTTCCGGGCCCCGTGGGTCGCTGCGGTCGGTTGCGCCTCCTGTGACGCCATCAACGCCAGCGGGGTCGACGCGTTCGAGCTCGCCCCGGGCGACCTGGGCCGGACGGTCAAGCTGGTCGCCGGGCGGATGCCGGACCAGTCCGACCCAGGCGAGGCTCTCGCCTCCGCCTCGTTCGCCGACGACAGCCGGGTCCGGGTCGGCTCAGTGATCCAGATCCTTGAGCCGAGCCAGGCCCAGATTAGCCAGGCCGCGGCGCAGAACCGGCCGCCCGGCGCGGGCCAGCTGGCCAAGGTGCCGCGGCACAGCGTGCGCGTGACCGGCCTGGTGATCACGGAAAACGAGTTCCCGGCCGGCAGCGGACCCCGCTACGATCTGTTCCCCACCCAGGCCTACGCCGCCGCGAACGACCGTCACACGCAGGTGCTGACCTTCTACTACGTCAAGCTCCGGCACGGCGCCGCCGACCAGGCCGCCTTCGACAGCCAGCTGCGCCCGCTGGGGTCACTGGGCGCCGACGACCTGGACGTCGACGCGGCCGCTGTGCAGCGGGCCATCACCCCACAGGCGGTGGGGTGGTGGGTGCTGGCCGGGCTGATCGCGCTGGCCGGGCTGGCCGTCCTCGGGCAGGCCGCGGCCCGGCAGTTCAGC
>JBAPYC010000073.1:0-7842 GCA_049284535.1 Streptosporangiaceae bacterium | reverse complement strand
GCCACGGACCGGGCCGCGGCCAGCACCGCGCTGTAGCCACGCTCCAGCGGCGCATCCCCGGCCGCCCCGCTGCCCTCGCCGCAGGCGATCAGCTCAGCCGGGGTGCCGTCGAAGACGACCTTCCCGGCGTCCATCAGCGAGACCTGGGTGCAGGCGGCGCCCACGTCCTCGACCAGGTGGGTGGAGACCACCACGGTGGCGCGCTCGCCGAGCCCGCGCAGTATGGCGCGGAACGCCACCCGCTGCTCGGGGTCCAGCCCGGCGGTCGGCTCGTCCAGCAGCAGCAGGTCCGGGTCGTTGACGATCGCCTGGGCGATCCCGGCCCGGCGCAGCATCCCGCCGGACAGCGTGCGCAGCTTCGCCTTGGCCTTGTCCCCGAGGCCGACCTGCTCGATAGCGGCGGCCACCGCCCGCGGCACCCGGCCCGGCGGCATGTCTTTCAGCAGCGCGAAGTACTCGACGAACTCGGCGACGGTGAAGCCCGGGTAGTAGCCGAGGTTCTGCGGCAGGTAGCCGAGCCGGCGCCGGATCTCCCGCCGCGGCCCGTGGCTCCCCGGGTCACGGCCGAGCAGCTCCAGGCGGCCAGACGTCGGCGGCAGCACGGTGGCCATCATCCGCAGCAGCGAGGTCTTGCCCGCTCCGTTCGGCCCCAGGAGGCCGAAGACGCCTGGGCCGGCCTCCATGCTCACCCCGGCCACCGCATAAGTCCGGCCGAACCGCCGGGTCAGGTCGCTGAGCTCGATGTTCATTAAGCACCTCTCGGGATCCGGGTCGCGTACCAGGCGACCGCGCCGCAGCAGGCGGCGAAGGCCAGGTAGGGCAGGAAGAAGGCGGAATCGGTGAACGCGGCGGTGAGCCGCCCGGCGCCCTGCCCGGCCAGCACCGCGATCACCCAGCCGGACAAGGCCGCCGCCACGCCGACGTTCGCCGACCGGGAGACGGTGGCCGCGGCCAGCGCCAGCGCACACACCGCGGTCATCGGCACCAGCCAGCCGAACGTCACCGCGGCCGCCGTCCCGGAGGCGGCCGAGGCGACCAGGCCGGCCGCGGCGTTCAGCCCGAACACCGCGAGCGCCCGCACCAGCAGCACCATCCGGTCGCTGACCGCCATGGACTGCGACAGCTCCCAGGCCGGATCGAGCCCCGGCCCGTACGCGTATGCGATGCCCGCCCCCGCGACCGCCGGGGCGAGCAGGGCCACGTACGGTGTCCCGGTGCCCAGCGTGGCCAGCGCGCCGGCGGCCAGCACGATCAGGGTGGCGATCACCCAGCCGAGCAGCAGCGACGGCGTGGTCACCAGCGCGCGGGCCAGGCCCGGTGAACGCAGCAGCCGCGCGGCCAGCCGTTCGGCCACCCCCGGGCGGCGGCGCCAGACCTCCCCGGCCACGCCGGCCCACACCCGGGACAGGTCGACGTCGGACGGCACCGTGACCTGGCCGGTTTTATGCTCCATGCCCCTGTCGGTCACCGTGCACCTCCTGTCATCGGGTTGCTGCGCAGCGCGGCCCGCAGCAGCCGCCGGGCCCGGTGGGCACGGCTCTTCACCGTCCCCTCCGGGACCCCCATCAGCTCCGCCACTTCCGCGACCGGCCTGTCCTGTTCATACATCAGCCGCCACACCTCGCGATCCGGGCTGCCCGCGGGTCCGAGGACGCCGACCGCGTCGTCGATGGCGACCCGGGACAGCGCCGCCTCCGCGGGATCGCCCGTCTGCTGCCCGTCCGCCGCGATGACGGCGGGCAGCGCCAGTTCGGCCGGACCGCGACGGCGCAGGAACAACGCGGACTGACGGCGGGCCACCCCCCACAGCCATCCGCCCGCCGCGCCCTGCGGCCGGTAGCTGCCCGCACCCCGCCAGACGGCCAGGAATGTCTCCTGCAAGACGTCCTCCACATCCGCCGCGGGCAGCACCGACCGCAACCGGGCCGCCAGCCACGGGGCATGCCGGGAGAACAGCGCCCGCAGCGCGGTGTCGTCGCCGGCCGCTATCGCGGCGATCAGCAGGTCGTCGTCCATTGCTTCTCTATTGCATCCCGGCGCCAATCGGTTCATCCCCCGGCGAGATTCCTTTCGCCATGTTCTGGGTGCGTGTTCTTCTGACCGACGGTGTCGACGTTGGCGGGCGCGCCGAGCGCATACTCGCGCCAGGCCTGCTCGCGGGTGCACCTCACCCGAGCCGCCGGGTTTGTGGCCAGCTGGTAGCTGGTCCAGTCGCGCGTCCCGGTGATGGCCTCGCTGGGGTGCTGCCGGGGGTTTTCCCCGGCGGATCGGTGATGACGCTGGCGTTAGGGGAAACTCACGGTGATGTCGAGGCCACCCTCAGGGCGGGCGCTGGCGGTGAGCGCGGCGCCGTGGACGCTGACGATGGCACTGACGATCGGCAGCCCGAGCCCGTGCCCGCCAGCCTGGCGGAGCCGCTGGTTACTGAGCCGCTGGAATGGCTGGAAGAGGCGGTCCACCTCGTCGGGCGGGATCAGGGGGCCCGTATTGCTGACGGTTACGACCGCCCGGCCGTCGGCCAGGGTGGTGGAGATCTCCACCCGGCCTCCGTCCAGGTTGTGCCGGATAGCGTTGCTGACCAGGTTTGCGATCAGGCTCTCAGCCAGGTCCGGGTCGCCGATGGCCGGCGTCCCGGCAAGGGCCGTGTCGATCCGGATGTTGCGCCGCTCGGCGTCCTGGTGCCGGTCCAGGATTACCTTCCCGGCAATGTCGGCGAGGTTGAACGGCTCCCAGCGTTCGATCCCGCGCTCGCTGCTGGCTAGGGTCAGCAACGCGTCGATGAGGCGTTCCTGCTGCTCGTTCCACTGCAGCGCCTTTTCGCAGGCGGACCGGAGCGTCGCGGTCGTGGCGTCCGGGTCGGCAAGGGCGACCTGGAGCACGGTCTTCTCGGCGGTGAGCGGCGTGCGAAGTTCATGCGAGGCGTTGGCGACGAAGTGCCGCTGCGCCTGGAACGATGCTTCGAGCCGCCCGAACAGCCCATCGAGGGTGTCGCCGAGCTGCCTGAATTCATCGTCAGGGCCGACGACGGCCAGGCGCTGGTGCAGGTTCGTCGCCGATATCTCGCGAGCGGTTGCGGTGATGTTCCGCAACGGCCGCAGCACCCGGCCAGCAATGAGCCAGCCCAGCCCGAGAGCGACGACGGCGATGACCGCGACCATGGCGATGCCGGCCACGTTCTGCTGTGCGTCGTGCGCGATGGTGCCCGCGAAGGACAGGCCGGCCTGCTGACCGCAGGCATCTGGGTAAACCGCGGTGTGCGGGGCCGCGGTGCAACTGGTCCTCACCAGGAAATTGGGCTTGAAGATCACCGCGACGGCGGCCAGCGCGACGAAGGCGAGGCCGAACACGGCCGTGTACAGGAGCGCGAGCTGCGCCCGCAAGGTTCGCCGGGGCAGGCGGAGCGCTGATGCCGCGGTCAGGGAAGGATTCATTACATCTCTCCGATCTGGTAGCCGCCCTCACGAACGGTGCGGATCACCGGCGGGTCACCCAGCTTGGCCCGCAGCCGGTGCATGGTCTGCTTGACCGCCGTGCTGAACGGGTCAGCTGCTTCATCCCAGACCCGCTCCAGCAGCTCCTCGCTGGAGACCACCCGGTCTCCAGCGGCGAGCAGGTACTCCAGCAGCCCGAACTCCTTCGGGCTCAGCTCGACGCGGTTCCCGGCGCGGAACGCGACCCGGCGGCTCGGGTCGAGGGTCAGGTCGCCGCGTCGCAGGACCGGCGGAAGCGAGGTTGCCGGGCGGCGGCCGAGGGCGCGGATACGGGCGATGAGCTCAGCAAAGTCGAACGGCTTGGGCAGGTAGTCGTCGGCACCCAGTCCGAGGCCCTCCACCCGGTCCCGGATCGTGCTGGCCGCCGTCAGCATTAGCACCCGGCTGTGCGACTGCTCGGCCGCGAGCCGGCGGCAGACTTCATCGCCGTGGGTCCCGGGGAGGTCGCGGTCGAGCACCACGACGTCGTAGCCCGTGACCGCCAGCTGGTCTAGCGCGGCGGTCCCGTCCAGGACGACGTCGACCGCCATGCCTTCCCGGCGCAGCCCGGCCGCGATGGCGGTGGCCAGATCCTCAACGTCTTCAGCGACCAGCACTCTCATGAGCCCGATACTGCCAGGCCAGCGGTATCAGCCCAGTTTCAGTCGGTGACACCGGCCTGATACCGGCACCGGCGTACAACCGTCGTCGACCTCCCCGGCCGCCTGGACCCGGCCCGCGACAGCAGGATGAGGTAGTCGGCGTGCTCCACCTGGTGCACCAGCTGCAGGTAGGTCGGCACCCCCGAGGCCGCATCCAGCCGGAACTCGATCGGCGACCCCGGCCCGCGCGGCCCGTCCCCTGGCGTGCCGGCGCCACCCCGCGGAAGCTCTGGCACTGCCGGAGCCCCTGTCTCCGACAGGTCGGCGAACAGCCCGCGCAGGTCGGCCCGGGCCTTGGCGCTCATGGCCCGCCCGACCCGGTCATCGAACTCGGCCTGGTCCAGGCAGCCATGATCGCCGTCACAACGGCCGCGCCGAGAACGAGCTCGTTGAAATCGGGTCAGCCAGCGCGTTGTTCGCTGATCCCGAGTGCGGACCGCCAGCCATCAAGCTGGTCAACCTGCCAGCGAGGGCCACCATGATCAACTGGCTGAGTGGCATTGGGTCTTGGCTGCGCCTGATCGGGGAGAGAATTTGTGGGTGGGCAGCGATGTCGTGTGGTGGCCAGACGCGCCGGCGGCTGACCGCGAGCGGGTAGCTGTGGTGAGCGTCTCCTATAACACCCGGGAGCTGACCGGATTTTTGCTGTGGTCGCTGCGCAAGATCGTGGATTGGCCGGCCTTGGAGATCGTGATCGTGGACAACGGATCGCGGGACGGGTCAGCGGAGCTGCTGGCCGAGGCTGCGCAGGCCGGAGTCTGCACGCTGCTCGCCAATGACGTCAACCGCCAGCATGGTCCGGGCCTGAACCAGGGGATCTCCTGGCTGGCCACCCGGCCAGGCCCCCGTCCGGAATGGATCTGGGTTCTGGATTCTGACGTCATCGCCGCGCGGCCCGGTGTCCTGTCCGCCGCCGTGGGCGCCGGGCAGGGTGATCGTGCAGCCCTGGTCGGTGAGCCGAGGTGGGATCCATGGCATCAGGTCGAGCGGTTCGAGTTGTACTCGCTGCTGCTGGATCCGGCGCGGGTCTGGCGGCCTGGGATCGGACCCTTTACTGATGGCGGTGATCCGGCGTTCGGCTTGCTCAGTTCGGCCGCACGCGCCAGGTTGCCTAATGCGGCCTTCCCGTTCACCGGGGACGGCTATGTGATCCACCGTGGCCGGGGCAGCCTGGCCGCCGTCTTTGAGGCCGGTGAACGCTCTCATCCGCTGTACGACTGGGCTGCCGGGCACCATGACCCGCATTTCGGTGAGATTCCCGGCGCTGACCAGCGATATCAGGCTCTCCTGCGGGCATTCCATAACGAGACCGGGGCACTGACCGGAATGTCCCTGGCCGCCGCATGCGGGTCCCCTGGCAGGCGGTAGCGGCTCAGCCGGTCAGATACCGCCTTCATAGCGTGCACGCTTGGCGGGAACAATCCCGGGCTGCATGCCGGCCGGGAAAGCTGGCCCGCGAGCACAAAGGCGCCGATCACACCCTGGCCGCGCTGAAGTCAATCCGGACCGCCCGGCCCGGCGGCTACCGGCTGTTCGTCATCACGGGCAACCTGTCCGCGAACAATACTCCCGCCATCCCGGCGTGGGCCGGGCGCGCCAACGTCGGACTATGCCTCACGCCGGCGAACGCGTCCTGGGCCAATCCGATCGAGGTGCAATTCGGTCCTTCGCGCACCTTTGTCATGGGTGTCTCTGATCATCTACGTCAGGTCTGCAGGTCGCGGAGCAGCGCAAGGACGCGGCGGCGGATGTCGTCGCGGATGGGGCGGATGTCTTCGAGCGTGAGTCCGGCGGGATCGGGCAGGTCCCAGTCGAGGTAGCGCTTGCCCGGGAAGACGGGGCAGGTGTCCCCGCAGCCCATGGTGATGACGATGTCGGCCGCCTGCACTTTCCCGGTGGTCAGCGGCTTGGGGAACTGTGCGGAGATGTCCAGGCCGATCTCGGCCATGGCCTGGACGACAGCGGGGTTAAGCTCGCTGGCCGGCTGGGAGCCGGCCGAGGTCACCCGGACCCGCCCGGCTGCCTGCTGGTCCAGCAGCGCGGCGGCCATCTGGGAGCGGCCAGCGTTGTGGGTGCAGACGAACAGCACGCCGGGGATATCAGCCATCAGATGCCCTTTCACGGTCCGGCCCGTGAGCCGGCCTGTCTGTCGCTGGCGGCGTGATGCTGGTCGCGGGGGACAGTGACCTGCGGCGCCGCAGCCGGGGTGATGCCGGGATACAGCGCCTTGATGACCCCGACGGCGAGAACACAGCCGATGATCTGCGCGCCGATGAAAGCCGGCGCGGAGGACGGCGCGATTCCGGCGAAGGTGGCGGAGAGCATCCGGCCGATGGTGATCGCCGGGTTGGCGAAGCTGGTCGAGGACGTAAAGAAGTAGGCAGCGCCGATATAGGCGCCGGCCGCAGCTGGCACGGTCCGGGCGCGCCCGGACCGTGCCAGCGCGAAGATGACCACGACGAGCCCGAGGGTCGCCACGACCTCCGCCAGCACATGCGCCGGCGTGGCCCGGTGCTGAGCCGAGATGGAGACGGCAGCGCGGGCGAACATCAGGTTCGCGACCACGGCGCCCCCGGCGCAGCCGGCGACCTGCGCGGGCAGGTAGGCGGCGGCATCCCGCCAGGACAGGCCGCCGAAGATGGCGTCGGCCAGTGACACGACGGGGTTGAAGTGGCCGCCGGAGACCGGGCCGAACATCAAGATGACCGCATACAGCCCGGCCGCTGTGGCGGCGCCGTTTTCCAGCAGCTCCAGCCCGGTCTCACCGGCAGACAGGTGCTGGGCCGCGATCCCGGAGCCGATCACCACGGCGGCCAGGAACGCGCTGCCCAGGAACTCGGCCAGCAGCCGCCGCCACAGCGATGCCCCGGTCACGCGCAGCAGACCCCGGCGTGCGCAGTGCCTGCCCCGCTGGCCTGCTGCTGGCCGCCGCAGCACCGCGCCCCCTGCCCGGCCTCAGCCTGGCCGCCGGGCGCGGTGCTCAGCGCGGCTTCGGCCGCATCCCCGCTCTGCCCCCCGTCCGGGCCCCAGAATGTCGTGCTGTCCTCCAGCACCGTATAGATCTCCCACTGCTCACCGCTGGGGGCACCCTTCACCCAGAACTTGTCCTGCCGGGCGTAGCAGCAGGTCGTGTCCCGCTCCTCGACAGCGGCCAGGCCCGCCTCAGCCAGCCGGGCTTGCTCGGCGTCGACGGTGCCGGTGTCCGCGACTTCCACCCCGAGGTGGTTCAGGCTGCCGCCCTGGCCTGGGTTTTCCATCAGGATGAGCTTGAGCGGCGGCTCGGTGATGGCGAAGTTCGCGTAGCTAGGCCGCTGCTTGGCCGGCCCGGTGTCGAACAGCTTGCTGTAGAACGCGATCGACTCGTCGAGGTTATCGACGTTGAGGGCGAGCTGGACACGTGACATGACGGCCTCCCGGACCTGGACATTGACGTTCGTCTATGTCTGACAGCCTGAGCTTGCCACAAGACATCGACGTCTGTCAATATAGACGTATGTCGAACTCCCTGGTCCTGCTGACGCCGGCCGATTCAGCGGCCTGCTGCTCGCCGCTGTCCGCGCAGCCGCTGACGATGGACCAGGCCGAGCAGGTCGCGCCGCTGCTCAAGGCGCTAGCTGATCCGGTCCGGCTGCGGCTGATGTCCCTGATCGCCTCGCACCAGGGCGGCGAGGCGTGCGTCTGCGACCTGAACGACGCGTTCGACCTGTCCC
>JBAPYC010000072.1:0-11644 GCA_049284535.1 Streptosporangiaceae bacterium | reverse complement strand
GCCGTCGGCCGGGTCCGGCGCCCGGCGGACGTAACCGGCCCGCTCGAGCTGGTCGACCAGGAAGCCTGCGGTCTGCTTGGTGACCTTCGCCTGTTCGGCAAGCTCGGTGATTCGCGTGCCGCCTGGGCTGATCCGGGCGAAGATCCGGCCCTGGGCCGCCGTGAGGTCATCGAACCCGGCCGCTGCCAGCGCCTCGAGCACCTGTGCCTCCATGGCCCGGTAGGCGATGAAGCAGAGCAGGCCCAGGTTCAGGTCGTCAGGGCCCTCGCCCTCACTCATCCGCGCCCCTTGACTTAGACAGATTATCTGACCATTATTTAGTCAGATAATCGTACCAAGTGGAACGTGACGAGATGCTCGATAACCGCGACGCCGTCTGGCGGGCCATCGACGCCGAGCGGCTCAGCCTGGCAGACCTGTTCGATCAGCTTTCCGACGACGAATGGGAGACCCCGTCGCTGTGCGAGGGCTGGCGAGTCCGGGATGTCGCAGCCCATCTCACCCTGGCTCAGCTCGGCCCCCTGCCGGCCACGCTCGCGCTGCTGCGTGCGGGCGGCAACATGAACCGGATGATCCGCGACACCGCCATCAGGCAGGCGCGGCGGCCGGCCGCGCAGTACGCCAGCCTGCTGCGCGGCATGGCCGGCTCGCGCCGGAAGGCCCCGGGCATAAGCGACCTCGAGCCGCTCATCGACGTCCTGGTCCACGGGCAGGACATGGCTATCCCTTTGGGCCGTCCGCGCCCCATGCCGGTGCCGGCCGCGGTGGCCGCGTCAGATCGCGTCTGGCCCGATTTGTGGCCATTCCGCGCCGAGCGGAGGCTGGCCGGATTCCGGTTCGCGGCCACCGACTGTTCCTGGTCAGCGGGCCAGGGCCTGCTGGTCGAGGGGCCTATCGCGGCCATCTTGCTGCTGCTGACCGGCCGCCGGGCCGGCCTGCCGCAGCTGTCCGGGCCGGGGGTGGCGAGGCTTCAGGCACCGGTGACACACCGCTAAGCTTGAGGCGGCCGCCAGTTCTCGAGGCGGCTGCTTAGGAGCGCCCATGAGTCTCGCCGGCCGTCTGCTCATCGCCCGGGCCCAGGCCGCCAGCCGTAAGGCGGCCCGGAAACGACGGGCCCAGCTGAAACGGGAGCTGGCCGGGTATGCGAGCCCGGCGCACCGAAGCGACTTCGAGGCGATCCTGGACCGTTATCCGCGCGGTACCACCCACGAGCTGCGCGCCATCATGGCCCGGCAGTCCATGGCGGCCTATGAGAACCAGTTCCCGGGGATGGGCCGCTACTGACCGGCCTTGGGATAACGGCCATGGACGCGGTCGCCTGCTGGGTCAAAGGGCGCGCGGAGATGGACGGTGGCCGGGTAGAGCTGGCCGCCCACATTGACCTGGTAGGTGCCGGATCGCAGGTAGTCCGGGGTGACGGCCCGGCCGGCCGGGTCACGGACGTAGGCCAGACCGACGCAGGCGCCCAGGGTCTCGCCCCAGGCGCCCGAAGTGACCTGGCCGACCGCGGCGCCGTCGCGCAGGACGAGCTCACCGCCCCAGATCATGGCGTCGCCGGTCTCGCCGACGACCAGGGACACCAGGCGCCGCTGCGGCCCGTTGGCCCGGGCCTCCTCTACCGCCTCGCGGCCGAGGAACCCGATGTCGGTCTTGAGCTTGCAGGCGAACAGCAGGCCGGCCTCGACCGGGTTGCAGTCCGGGGATAGCTCGCGGCCGAAGGCCCGGTAGCCCTTCTCCAGCCGCAGCGACTCGATCGCGTAGTAGCCGGCCTGGGCCAGGCCGAACTCCTCGCCGGCGGTAACCAGGTCCTCGTAGGCCCCGGCCGCGAACTCGGCCGGGACGTACAGTTCCCAGCCGAGCTCACCCACATAGGTGATCCGTGTCGCGCGGACGGTCGCGTAGCCGAGATCGATCTCGCGACTGGTGCCGAACGGGAAGGCGAGGTCGCTGCGGGACAGCCGGGCCAGCAGCTCGCGGGAGCGCGGGCCCATGACGCCGTAGACGGCATAGGCCGAGGTGACGTCGGTCAGGGTGGCGTGCATGCCGGCCGGGATCCGGCGGCCGATCCAGTCCTTATCTCGCTCTGTGCTGCCCGCGCTGCTGACCAGGAGGAACTCCTGCGCTGAAAGCCGCGTGACGGTGATGTCGGCCTCGTAGGTGCCACGCCCGTTCAGCATCGCGGTGTAGACGGTCCGGCCCGGGGCGACCGCCACGTCGGCGGTGCACAGCCACTGCAGCACCCGCTCGGCGTCCCGCCCGCTGACCAGGTACTTGGAGAAGCTGGTCTGGTCGAACAGGGCGACCCGGGTGCGGGCGGCCCGCTGCTCCGCCGACGACCAGGGCTGCCAGTTCTGCTTCCCCCAGCCGTACACGATCTGCGGGGATTGGCCGGGCGGGGCGAAGAAGTTGGCGCGCTCCCAGCCCATCTTGGCGCCGAAGCAGGCGTTGGCGCGCTTCAGGTGGTGATAGGCCGGAGAACGGCGGAACGGGCGGGCACTTTGCAGTTCCCGGTTCGGCCACGGGATCGCGTAGTGCAGCCCGAGGACCTCGCTGACCCGGTCGTGCAGCCACTGGATGTTCCCGTTGAAGGGAGCGAACCGCCTGATGTCGACCGCGGACAGGTCCAGGCTCGGCTCTCCGGCGACGATCCACTCGGCCAGGGCCCGCCCGGCGCCGCCCGCCGACGCGATGCCGACCGAGTTGAAGCCCGCGCCGATATAGAAGTTCCGCAGTTCCGGGGCCTCCCCCAGCAGGAACTGGTTGTCCGGGGTAAAGCTCTCCGGGCCGTTGTAGAACTTCTTGATCCCGGTCTCGGCCAGGGCCGGGATCCGGTGCACGGCGCTGTCCATCAGGATCGAGAAGTGGTCCCAGTCCTCCTCCAGGAGCTGGAATTCGAATGGGTAGGGCAGCGCGTCCGGCGCCACCCAGGGCTTCGCCTCGGGCTCGAACCCACCCACGACCAGCCCGCCTACCTCCTCCTTGATGTAGGTGTAGCCGTCCGGGTCGCGCAGCACAGGCAGATCCCGGTGCACCCCGTCCATCTGGTCGGTCACGACGTAGAAGTGCTCGGCCGAGTGCAGCGGCACGGTCACCCCGCACAGCGCCCCGACCTGCCTGGCCCACTGGCCGGCGCAGTTGACCACGACCTCGGCCTCGACGTCGCCCTGGTCGGTGCGGACTCCGGCTACCGCGCCGTCCCGCACGCTGATCCCGGTCACCCGGGTCCGTTCGGCGATCATCACGCCGCGGTCCCGGGCGCCGCGCGCCAGCGCGGCGGTCAGGTCGGTGGGGTTGGCCCGGCCGTCACCGGGCAGCCAGATCGCGCCGGCCAGGTCGTCGGTGCGGATGATGGGATACAGCTCGCGGGCTTTGTCCCGGCTGATCAGCTCGCACTCCAGGCCGTAGGCCTCGGCGGTCGCGGCGGTCCGCTTGAGCTGGGTGAGGCGGTCCTGGGTGCGGGCCACGGTGACGCCGCCGCAGCGCCGGTAGCCGGCCGACAGGCCGGTTTCGGCCTCGAGTCTGCTGTAGAGCTCGGTGGAGTACTGGACCAGGCGGGTCCCGCTCTCCGAGGCGCGCAGCTGGCCGACCAGGCCGGCTGCGTGCCAGGTGGTGCCGCAGGACAGCTGGCCCTGCTCGAGCAGGAGCACATCGGTCCAGCCCTGGTGCTGCGCAAGGTGATACGCCACGCTGGCGCCGATCACGCCGCCGCCGATGATCACCACCCGGGCCCGGCTGGGCAGCTCAGTCGTCACGGGTGACCTCCTCGAGCAAGGCGGGGAACGTGCGGGCAGTGAAGCCGGCCGCGGCGCCCTCGAACCGTTCCATGGCCCAGGACCAGAAGTCGTACTCGATCGGGCTGGCACCGTCCTGGATCGCGCCCCACAGCGTCCACCCGTACATGCCGACCAGCCCGAGCAGCCGGGCCCGGGCGATCCGGCTGCGCCGTGGCCGGCCGTAATACGCCGTCACCAGGGCCTCCAGCTCGTCCTGGCCCAGGTGAGATTCGGCCGCGATGTTGCCGAGCTCGAAGCAGGGGTCGTTGTTGCCGGAAAGCTCGTAGTCGATGAGCCAGATCCGGTCCCCGTCGTCGATGAAGTTGGCCGCGAGCAGGTCATTGTGGCACGGGACGGTGCCCTCAGATTTGGCCCTGAGGGCACGCTCGGCCGCCTGCACTTGCGGCAGCAGGCCGGCATAGCCATCTGGGATGCGGAAGCCCCGCGACGTGGCCACGGCGTGGTAGCGGCGCTGGATATCGAACATGTCGAAGTCGTTGCCGAACCGGCCGCCGCCGTGCAGGCGGCGGCACGAAGCCGCAATGCGCGGGATGGTTGTAGGCGTGGCCACGTCTTGTTGCGTGAGGGTGCTGCCAGACAGATAGCCGATGATCAGCAGGCGATCCTGGGGGCGGTACTCGACGACGGCCGGCCCGGCACCGGCCGCGGCGGCGGTGACCGAGTTGCGGTACTCGCAGTCGCGGTCGATGGCCAGCAGCTCGCTGCCGTCCGAGGACAGCCGGGCGACAAAGGCGCCGGCCGGGGTGACCACCTTGTAGTTGCGGTTGGTCAGGCCGCCGGGCAGCTCGGTGACGGTGCGCGGGTGCCCGGCCAGGGTCGCGGTCTGGTCGAGCAGGGCGTCGAGGTCCGCGGCCCTCACCTCCCAACTCGATATGGCCAGCTCGATATGGCCGGCTCGATATGGCCAACTCGAATGGCCGGCCCGATATGGTCTAGACAGTTTTCTGCCGACACCTTACATTTGCGCTCAACCGCGATGAAGGGGTGTGCGCATGGTGGACCGCGACTCCGCCGACCTGGCCCGGTTCGGTTACAACCAGGAACTCAAGCGCTCGCTCGGGTTGTTCAGCTCGTTCGCCGTCGCCTTCAGCTACATCTCGCCGTCGACCGGCATCTTCACCCTGTTCGCGCTCGGCCTGACCACGCTGGGCGGGGTGTTCATCTGGACCTGGCCGGTGGTGGCGCTAGGCCAGTTCATCGTGGCGCTGAACTTCGCCGAGGTGTCCAGCCACTACCCGGTGGCCGGGTCGGTCTTCCAGTGGACCAAGTACCTGGCCAGCCGGACTTACTCCTGGTTCACCGGCTGGATCTACCTGTTCGCCGGCATGCTGACCGTCACCGCGGTCGTGGCCACGCTGCCGCTGGCGCTGATCCCGGCGCTGAACGGCCTGGGCTGGCACTCGCTGAACGCGGCCAGCCTGAACACCCAGCTGGTGGTGGCGCTGATCACGCTGGCCGTCATCACCGTGCTGAACATCTACGGCGTCAAGCTGGTCTCGGTCATCAACAACACCGGGGTGCTGTTTGAGATCCTCGGCATGTTCGTGTTCGCGCTGGTGCTGATGGCGTTCCACAACCACCAGGGCTTCGGAGTGGTGACTAACAGCGCCGGGTTCCACGTCGCCCCGAACACATTCCTGGCCGCGATGTTCATGAGCCTGTTCGTCATCTACGGTTTCGACACCGCCTCCACGCTGGCCGAGGAGACCGCGACCCGCGGCGGCAGGCACCCAAGGCCGTGCTGTTCTCGGTCATCGGGGCGTTCATCATCGGCGGGGTGTTCCTGCTCGGCACGCTGGTGGCCATCCCGAACATGGGGGCCGCGGTCAAGGGCGCCTACGGGCCCGCGGCCATCATCGAGGCCAATTTCTCCTCGGCCTTCGCCACCATCTACCTGCTCGTGGTCTCAGCCGCTATCTTCGTCTGCTGCCTGTCCATCATGGCCGCGACGATCCGGCTGTGCTTCGGCATGGCCCGCGACAACCAGCTGCCGGCCTCCAAGCCGCTGGCCCGGGTCTCCCCCACCCTGCACACCCCGGTGTGGAGCTGCATCGTGGTGGCGGTGATCGCCGCCATACCGTTCATCCAGTACTCCGGGGCCGCGATCATCGCCATCGCCGCGACCGGCATGATCTACCTGAGCTACTTCCTGGGCAACATCGTGATCCTGCGGGCCCGGCTGCGGGGCTGGCCCAAGGCCAAGGCGCCGTTCCGGCTCGGCCGCTGGGGTCTGCTGGTCAACATCGTGGCCCTGCTCTACGGCGGGGCCATGCTGGTCAACTTCGCCTGGCCGCGGGTGGCCAGCAACCCCAAGCCCAGTCAGACCGCGGGCCTGCTCAAGCTGGGCTTCCTGGACGGGATCCCGATCTTGTGGACCGTGGTGATCTTCATCGTGATCATCGGGGCCCTGTACTTCGCGATAGCCGGGCGGGCCAAGACCTTCGCGCCGGTCACGGCGCCGTCGCCGGAAGACGATGATCCGCTGCCGGCCGCGGCGCCGCCCGCATGATGGCATTGCCGACTGCGCCGCGGATCCTGCGCGAGCCTGGCATTACGGTGCATGCGCAGATCGAGGACTGGCTGGCCGGCCAGATCGCGGCCGGGGAACTGGTGCCCGGTGACCGGCTGCCCACCGAGCACGACCTGGCCGCGTGGTTCGGAGTCAGCCGGATGACATTGCGGCACGCGCTGGCTGAGCTGGCCCGGCGCGGCCTGGTCACCAGGACGGTGGGACGGCGCGGGGGCACGTTCGTGGCCGCTCCCAAGCTGGAGCAGGACCTGACCACCCTGGCCGGGTTCTCCGAGCAGCTGCGCCGTCATGGGATGGTGGCCGGGGCCCGGGTTCTGTCGGCGTCGCCGCGCGAGGCCGACCCGGCCGCGCAAGCCGCGCTGGGCACCGATGCGGTTTACGAGATCCAGCGGGTCCGGCTGGCCGACGGGAAGCCGGTGGCCCTGGAGCGCTCGCTGTTCCCGGCCGCCCGCTTCCCCGGCCTGCTCGACCTGCCGCTGGACGGCTCGCTGTATGAGCTGCTCGAGGCGCACTACGGGCTGCGCCCGCACCGGGCCCGGGAGAGCCTGGAGCCGGTCACGGCCGGGGCGCGCGAGGCCGACGTTCTGGAGCTGGGTATAGGGGCGCCGCTCATGCAGGTCGAGCGGACCGCCTACGCCCGTTCCGGCGAGCCGCTCGAATTCGCCCGCGATCTGTTCCGCGGCGACCGGACGCGAATCGTACTCTGGACATCTGAACTAGATCAGACGCACCATTAGCGGTATGGAGGCCGACGCAGTAGTGCGCGAGGCGGATCAGGCCGCCCGTTCGGCCCCCAAGATCCCGCCGGCGCCCAGCATCGCGCTGTCGTGCTCGGCTATCCCGCCGCCGCCCAGCACGGCGCTGTCGTGCTCGGCCATCCCGCCGCCGCCAGCCACGAGCCTGAAGTCCACCTCAGCTATCCCGGCAGCGCCGGTCACCAGCCTGAAGTCGACCTCGGCCATCCCGGCGCCGCCGGTCACCGCGCTGCCCTCCTGCTCGATCATCCCCCCGCCGCCGGTCACCAGCCTGAAATCCACCTCGGCGATCCCGGCGCCGCCGCTTACCGCGCTGCCCTCCTGCTCGATCATCCCGCCGCCGCCGAGTACCGCGCCGTCGGCGTAGCGGCGAGGGCGTCGTACCCGTGGATCCAGGCCACCCGGCTCGGCAGTCCGGCTAGCCAGGCGTCCCGTACCCGGGCCGGGGCACTTGCGGCGTCGGGCAGGTGCAGCGCGGCCGACGCCGCCCAGGACACGAGCTGGACCTGGCGGGTGCGGACCCGGCGCCGGGCCTGATAGCGGCGCAGCGCGGCCGCGATGCCGTCGGCACTGGTCAGGTCAGCGCTCGCCAGGTCAGCAGTGGCCAGCTCACTAGCTAGGACAGCGGCGTCCTCGATGGACTGGTTAGCGCCCTGGCCGTAGTGCGGCAGCATGGCGTGCGCGGCGTCGCCGAGCAGCACCACGGGGCCCCGGCTCCAGCGGGCCAGCGGGCGGCGGGCGAACAGGCCCCAGCGCGGGGACTGCGGCACCGCCGTGAGCATCTCGGTGACCGCCGGATGCCAGCCCGCGAAGGGCTCCAGGTGCGCCCCGGGCGGAGCCTGCTCCAGCCAGGCGGGCGCGGTCCAGCGGGCCGGGCCGTCGATCACGGCCAGGAAGTTGATGACCTGCCCGCCGCTGATCGGGAAATGCAGCAGGTGCGCGCCCGGGCCCATCCAGAATTGCAGGGCGCCAGGGTCGGGCAGGCTAGGCACCCGCTCGGCCGGGACCAGGCCCCGGAAGCCCGAGGTGCCCGAGTAAACCGGCTGGTCGGCGCCGACTGCCCGGTCGCTGACTACCCCGGCCCGGACCACCCAGTCCCGGATCACCCAGTCCCGGATCACTGAGTGCACGCCGTCCGCGCCGACCACCACGTGGCCGGCGATGGTGGCGCCCGAAGCGCAGCGGACGGTCCCGTCGTCATCGACGCCGGTGACGCGGTAGCCGAGGTGCAGGTGGCCCGGACCGAACGCGTCAGCCAGGAGCCGCTGCAGGTCCATCCGGTGCAGGCCGTAGAAGGGCGCGCCGAAGGTGTCCCGGTACCAGCGGGCGTCCGGGGTCGTGGCCACCGGGCGGCCGTCGCGGCCGTCGCGGTGGATGAGGCGGGACGGCTCGGTCGACAGCGCGGCCAGGGCGTCGCCCAGCCCCAGGTGCCGGAGCACCCGAACGCCGTTGGCCGACAGGGCCACGGCCGCGCCCACCTCTTTCAGCTCGGCCGAGCGTTCCAGGACCTCGGCGGTGATACCGCGCTGGCGCAGCAGCAGCGCCAGCGTGAGCCCGCCCACGCCCGCTCCGATGATGACGATGCCCGGATGTGCCATGCTCTGAGCATCCGGCCGCGCGCTTACCGCGCGCTTACCGGCGCCCCGGCACCCGGCCTGGCGGAAAGAAGGGCATCGTGGAGTTCGCCATCCTCGGCCCGCTAGAGGTCAGCGCGGGCGGGCAGTTGCTGCCGCTGCCCGGCGCGCGGCTCCGGGCCGTGCTCGCCATGTTGCTCGCGGCGGCCGGGCAGGTGGTGCCGGCGGAACGGCTCACCGAGGAGCTGTGGCCGGGCCAGCCCGCGGACCGGGCCACGGCCAGCCTGCAAGTGCGCGTGTCGCAGCTGCGCAAAACCTTGCGTCTGGCCGGCGAGCCGGGCCGCCTGGTCACCCAGCCGCCGGGATACCTGCTCCGGGTGGAGCCCGGGGAGCTGGACGCGGCCAGGTTCGGCCGGCTCACCAGCGCGGGCCGGACCGCCCTGGAGACCGGCGACGCCGAGCTCGCGGCCCGGCGGCTGGACCAGGCGCTGAGCCTGTGGCGCGGGCCGGTCCTGGCCGACCTCGCCGACCTGCCCTTCGCCCGGGGCGAAGCGGCCCGGCTGGACGAAGAGCGGGTCGCGGCGCTTGAGGCACGCGCCGAGGCGCGGCTGGCCTGCGGCCAGCACGCGGAGCTCATCGCAGAGCTGGAGGCGCTGACGACGGCCTATCCGCTGCGCGAGCGGCTGTGGGCCCAGCGCATGCTGGCGCTGTACCGGGCCGGGCGCCAGGCCGACGCACTGGCGGCCTACCGTGACCTTCGGGCGCTGTTGGTCAGCGAGCTGGGCATCGAGCCCGGGCCGGAGCTGCGCGAGCTGGAAGGGCGGATCCTGCGCCAGGACGCGGGGATCGCGCCGTTGCCGCCGGGCCGGGCGCCGGCCTGGGAACCGCCCGAGACCCGGTACGCGCGCAGCGATGACGGCGTTCACCTCGCCTACCAGGTGCTTGGCACGGGTAAGCCGGACATCATCGCCGTGCCCGGCCTGATCAGCCACCTGGACCT
Organism: Streptosporangiaceae bacterium; assembly: GCA_049284535.1. Classification (GTDB taxonomy): domain Bacteria; phylum Actinomycetota; class Actinomycetes; order Streptosporangiales; family Streptosporangiaceae; genus Palsa-504. Next base: position 1,991 of record JBAPYC010000072.1, on the reverse strand, counting down.
GTGGTGGGAGGACCCGGTCACAGCACGCTTCTTCCGGCGGCTGGCCCGGCTAGGCCGCCTGATCATGTTCGACAAGCGGGACACCGGCTTGTCCGACCGCGGGGCCGACGAGGACACGGTGGAGCAGCGGGTCGGTGACCTGCGCGCCGTCATGCGCGCGTGCGGCTCGGACCGGGCCGTGCTGTTCGGCTACTCCGAGGGCGGGCCGATGAGCATCTTGTTCACCGCCCGGTACCCCGGGCAGGTCAGCGGGCTGATTCTCGCCACGGCGTCGGCCCGCTGGACCGCCGCAGCCGGTTATCCGTGCGGGGAGGCGACCGAGGAAATGGCCAGCGCGATGGAGGATCTCGCGGCGCACCGCTGGGGGCAGGGCGACAGCATCGAGTGGTACGCCCCGAGCCTGGCCGGGTCGCGGGCGGCCCGCCGCGCCCTGGCGCGCTGGGAGCGGATGGCCGCCAGCCCGAGTGCGGTGCTGCGCATACTCCGCATGATCGGGACCATCGACGTCCGGGATCTCCTGCCTGCCATCACCGTCCCGGTGCTGATCATCCAGCGCCTCCAGGACCGGATCACCCCGCCGGTCCACGGCCGTTACCTGGCCAGCCACCTGCCGGACGCCCGCTACTTCGAGCAGCCGGGCGACCATCTGCTCTGGGTGGGCGATACCGGCGCCATGTTCGGCGAGATCCAGGAGTTCCTGGCGTCGCTGACCGGCCCGCCCAGCATCGCGCCGGAATGACTAAATGCCTGGCCCGATCAGCCGGGCCAGGCATTTCGTCCCCGTTGCTTCCCCGTGGGAGCGCGTGACGGCCCCCGAATGGCGTCACTGCTCCTGGTTAGCCCGGGAGTGGTGGTGCGAGTGCGTGTGGCGTGCGTTCCTGGTGATGAACAGCACCGCCAGGACCACGAAGCCGATCCACAGGAGCGGCAGGACCACGTGCGCGGCCGCGATGGCCAGAACGACAAGTAGCGCGATCAGCAGAACGGGATGGCCGCGGCGGCGGTGCACGTCGGGCAGGGTGCTCGGCGCTGGCTTCGCCGTCTCCGGCAGGTCGGCGAACAGGCCGCTCAGGTCGGCACGGGTCTTGGCGCCCATGGCCTGGCCGACGCGCTCGTCGAACTCGGCCTGGTCGAGGCGGCCTTCGGAGAAGTGCTCGGCCAGGCGGTCGGTCACGGCCTGCCGCTCGGCGTCGGAAACCCGCAGGTGCTGGTCGGGATAGGAACCGTGGAACAGCGCCTCGAAATTGCGCTGCCAGGACGGCCCGGGCTGGGTTGGCATGATCTTCACTCCGCTTGCTTACTGATGGGCTTGCTTACTGATGGGCTTGGTTACTGGGCTCTTACTGGTGCTGGAACGAGCCGATGATCGAGCTGGCGATGGACTGGTCGCTGCCCTCGTCCGGGATCAGCAGCAGGCCGGCCAGGTAGAGCGGGATGCCCGCGCCGCCGATGAGGGTCAGGACCACGAAGGCGATCCGGACGATCGTCGTGTCCACGCCGAAGTAGCGGCCCAGGCCCGCGGCGACGCCGGCCAGCATGCGGTCCTCGAACGGCCGCCGCAGGGCGGTGCGCTCCAGGCCGAAGCCGAACGGCGGCTGGTGGCGCTGGTCGTTACCCGCGTCGTGCTGGCTGGTGGTCTCTTGCTGGTTTATGGTGTCGGTGTTCATGGCTCTAGCTTGCTCGCGGGGGCGTGCGCGCACATCGGGAAGAACCCCTGAGGGTCCCTGATCGGGCCCGGGGGTTCTCAGGGTCGGGTCAGGGTCTTCCCGGATAGCCCGGTCAGGGTCAGGCGGGTCATGATGGGTAGGTGCAGGATCCGCATCCCGACCGGTGGCACAGGCACCACCACCACCACGACCACCGTGACCCCTTCGGCATCAAGCGCCGGGGCAGCGGCGAGCCGCTGCGCCGCGATACCGCCGAGCGGCTCGGCGGCGGCGTGGCCGCGGGCGTGGCGGCCTGGCGGGGCATCGGGGTAACCAAGGTGCGGA
>JBAPYC010000071.1:0-13847 GCA_049284535.1 Streptosporangiaceae bacterium | reverse complement strand
GCCTGGTCATCCTCGCGGGCGGCGCCCAGCCGCTGCACCACGCGATGGTCCGGCAGTTCCGCTACCTGGCGTCGCTGGCAGCCGCGCAAGGCGCCGCGCCGCCCGCCGATCTCGACGCGATCACCAGGCAAGCGGCAGCGGTCGACGACCCGGCCCTGTCCGAGTCGACCCCGGACAGCGACCTGCCATTCGGGGTTCCCGCCGCCTACTGGCTGGACCTGCGCGATTACGACCCGCCCGCGGCCGCGGCCGCCCTGGGCAAGCCGCTGCTCATCGTCCAGGGCGGCCGCGACTACCAGGCCACCGTGGCCGACGACCTGTCCCGCTGGCAGGCCGCCCTGGACGGCAGGCCGGACGTGACGATCCAGGTCTACCCGGCGGACAACCACCTGTTCTTCCCCGGCGAAGGCCCCTCCTCGCCGGCCGAGTACGAGCCCGCGCAGCACGTGGACCCGGCGGTCGTCGCCGGCATCGCCGCCTGGCTCACCGAAGGCGCACCTCAGTAACTGAAGGTGGTCGCCCCTTGGTCGCCGATCCACTCCCACAGCTGAACGGTGCCCGCGAGCTCGGCGTTGGGCAGCAGGCTGCCCTTGTCGAGTTGCTTGGCGCTGAAGCAGATCGGGCAGACCATGTACTGGCCGCCGGCCTTGTCGTACCGCGCGAGCAGGTCGGGAAGCGGCGGGCAGCCGTCGCAGGCGACGCCCGTCGCCACGCCGTCCAGCGCGAGCCGGACCGCTTCCTTCGTCTGGAACATCAGGGTCGGCCGCCCGGACTCGGCGGCGCCGACGGCCACGAGGAACGCCACGGTCACCTTCTCCGCGTCTTCCAGGCCGGTGCTGAGACTGATCACTGCCTTTCCAGACATGACACGCCCCTCTCGTCTGTCTCGTCTGAGTTAAATAGCACGACCGTTCGTGCTATTAAGGAATGTACGATCGGTCGTGCTATGTTGTCAACGCCATGACCGATATCGCCGGACGCACAACCGGTTCCCCGCGGCGCACACGTGCCGACGGGGAACGCACCCGCCGCGCGATCTTGCGCGAGGCCGCGTCGCTGGCCACCGTGGACGGCCTGGAGGGGCTGTCCATCGGCAACCTGGCCGCGGCGCTCGGCATGAGCAAGAGCGGCCTTTACGCGCACTTCGGCTCCAAGCAGGAGCTGCAGCTCGCCACGGTGGAAGAGGCGGGGCGGATCTTCGCCGCCGAAGTCGTCGAGCCTGCCCTTATGGCCCCGGCCGGCTTGGGCCAGCTCATGGCGGTCTGCGAGGCGTTCTTCGAGCATCTGGAGCGCCGCACCTTTCCCGGCGGGTGTTTCTTCGCCGGCGCCGCGCTGGAGATGGGCACCCGTCCCGGCCCGGTCAAGGAGGCGGTCGCCGGGTTCCAGTCCGGGTTCGTGGAACTGATCAAGGGCTTCGCGGCCACCGCGATCGAGCAGGGGGAACTCCCCGCAGGTGAGGACCCTCACCTGCTCGCGTTCGAGCTGAACGGGATCATCCTGGCCGCCGACACCAACTTCGTGCTGCACGATGATCCCACCGTCTTGGACCTGGCCCGGCAGGTCGTGCGCCGCAGGCTCGGCCTGGACGGCAGCTGACACCCCGGCCAAGCTTAGTGATCACCCGCCGGGGTCACCAGGAGCCGGCATCAGGCCCAGCCCGCGTGCTGGCGTAAGGCCGCTCCGAGGCGGGGAGAGATATGAAGTGCTGATCGGAGACCTGCGCGTCGACCCGGTCTCGGACGGGACATTCGTGGCCCGCCCGGAGTACTTCGGGCCGGACCTGGCGGCCGGTGCATAGTGCTCTCCTCCGGGGCGCAGCGGGCCCTGCTCCTCGGCGATGCCATCACCTGCCCGATCCAGCTCGACGAGCCGGCCTGGCATTCGCTGGCCGATGTCGATCCCGCCCTGGCCAGCCGGACCAGGGAACGCCTGTGGCGCGAACTCGAAGACGATCGCACGGCCGGGGCCGGCGCGCACTTCCCCGAGCTCCAGTTTGGCCGGGTGCTGCGTGGAGCGGCCCGGCGCTGGTATGCCTCCTGAGCTGTCTCACGCCTGCCTATTTTCCAGATTCCTGGAAATAGGCGACAGCGCCCTTGCGTGGCCTTTCGGTATTACCGCGCGCGGGTAAGCTTCGTCCGAGTTGCCCGGTGTTCAGGAGGTTAGAAATGCACATCGGATCGGTCATACTTGCCCTCTGGCTGATTATCGGCGGTATCGCGGCCGGTCAGCGCGGAGATTTCAATGGGTCCCTCGGATGCAGTGAAGCAAGTACGGCTGCCGTGACTATTCTGGCTGGCCCGCTTAATTACACCGGCGTGAACCCGGATATCAGTTGCACCATCCGTCATCCAAGCAATTAACGGCGCCTTTGCGCCGCCCAGCGCGGTGGCCGTGTGCATCGAGCTCGAGGGCACGGTACAGACCGTCATCGTGCCGCTGTAGCCGAATATCGGAGTCTGCCGCCGGGCTCCTGAGGTGCCTGGCGGCAGGTCCGCGGCAGCCAATCGGTCTCATACGATTGCAGGGTGCCTGTTTTTGCTGAGGGCCCCGACGTGCTCGACCGCAAGCTTGACGCCATCGCGCGCCAGCCGTTCCGCGCGAAGTTCCACCTGCGCGGCCCGGACCGGGTCACGGCGGAGCTGAAGGATCCCGCCACCCTGCGATGGCACGCCTATGATCTCATCGCCAGGCGGCTGGCGCCGGCCGAGCCGTACCACGACGGCAAGCAGACTCCGTATCGCGGCCATCCGGTCTTCGTGGCCCAGCATGCCACTGCCACCTGCTGCCGCAGCTGCCTGCAGCGCTGGCATCAGATCCCCAAGGGCCGGGAACTGGACCGTGCCGAACGCAGCTACGTGGTGGACGTGATCTGGCGCTGGATCGAACGGGAACTGCAGGATCCAGCGCAGTCCCGGTAACGCCATCGTCAGTCAGCACCAGTCCCCGGGTCATCCGGTTCCGGCAGGATCGGGTACGTGGTGGGGTAGAGGCCGGCGGCGAACCCGTAGACCGTATCGCCCGACCGGGGCAGCTGCGTGAACTCGCGGGTGAGCTCGAAGACACGCTCCCAGAACTCCGCGGCGCGCTCGCGGGGAATCCGGGCGTGCCGGATGACGGCGCGCAGGTCGTCGGCCTCGTGCGCGGGAGCCGACTCGGCAGCGGCCACGGCCAGGTTGTTCCCGAGCTCGCGGGCCTGCTCGGGCCGGACGGCGCCGACGTAAAATACGCGGGCGGTCCGGCCGTAAAACCGCTCGTCGATGGCGCGAACCCGCCGGGTGCGCACAACCTTGAGCATCCCGGCGCGGACCAGCACGCCGACATGGTGGGCGACGGTGCTCTTCGGGCGGCTCACGGCTGCGGCCAGCTCGCTGACGGTCGCCGCCCGTTCCAGGACCAGGTCGAGGATCGTGCTCCGGAGCGGATCAGCCATCGCCCGCAGCTCCCGCGGCGAGGTCACGACGCGCAGGTCCTCGAGGTCATACCCAGGGACTCCGCCATCGTTCGACATCTTTGGATCGTTCCGTTAAATTGGATTGGTCGACATGACCGGATTATAACCGGATACCTGTCACCGGATACGGGAGCGCAGACATGGCCGAGGTGGTGCTCTTCCACCACGCACAGGGACTGACCCCGGGCATCGTCGCCTTCGCCGACGAGCTCCGCCGGGCCGGGCATACCGTGCACACGCCCGACCTGTTCGGTGGCCGGACCTTCGGCAGCATCGAGGAGGGCATGGCCTACGCCGAGGAGATCGGCTTTCCCGACGAGGTGCTGGCCCGCGGTGAGCGAGCGGTGGAAGGGCTGCCGGCTGTGCTGGTATACGGCGGCTTGTCACTCGGTGTGCTGCCGGCCCAGAAGCTGACGCAGACCCGGCCGGGCGCGCGGGGAGCGCTGTTCTTGTACTCCTGTGTGCCGGTCTCGGTGTTCGGCTCCTGGCCCGAGGGGGTTCCGGTGCAGGTGCACGGGATGGACGCCGACCCTATCTTCATCGATGAGGGTGACGTTGACGCCGCCCGGGAGCTCGTCGCGGAGGCGAAGGACGGGGAGCTGTTCCTCTATCCAGGCGACCAGCACTACTTCTCCGACAGCTCGCTGCCTTCCTACGATCCGGAAGCCGCCGCGCTGCTGACGCGGAGGGTACTGAACTTCCTCAGCGCGCTCTAGGGACAGCCTCCACCTGGCTCGCCGGGTGCCCGGAGTAGCCGGCAAGGCCGCCATGGGACGCCGGCGGGGATCCGGCCCGGCGAGCACGTGCCAGCTCTGTCAGCTGGCCCCGTCAGCTGCTTGCTGACCGGCGCCGCGGCCGGCGCGCCGGGCTGCCGGGAGCTGATACGGGCTCGGTGTCGTCTCCGGGGGGCGCGACGCCCAGCCCGTGCCGGACCAGCGACTGGGCCGTGCGGACCAGCGCGTCGATTGAGCCCCGGCGCGGGTTCCACCATTCGGCGGCCCAGTTGAGCGCGCCGAGCACCATCATCCGGGCGGACACCGGGTCCAGGCCCGGCCGCAGCTGACCGGCGTTCTCGGCGTCCTGCAGCAGCTTGCGCCACACGTCGCCGTACTGAGATGCCTCGGCGGTATAGCGGATCGCGATGCTCTCCGGGACCTGCCCGGCGTTGCGGATCGACGCGGTCGTGTAGTCCGATATCTCCAGGCAGTACCGCAGGTGGGCCTCGACCGCGGCGTCGATGCGGTCCAGCGGGCTGGCACTGGACGGGAGCGCGGCCAGGATCGCGGTCAGGTGCTCACGCATGTGCGCGATGCCCGACCACATGACCTCCTCGATCAGGTCGTCGCGGGAGGGGAAGTAGTAGTAGATGGCCGGTGCCTGGATGTCGGCCTGGCCGGCGACATCGCTTAGCCGTGTGCCCGCGTAACCTTTCCTGCTGAGCACGTGCGCGGCAGCGTCCAGGATCCGTTCCCGGGTGCGCGCGGACTTCGAGCCCGCCTCCTCGGCCGCGTCCGTTTTTCTAGGCACGAATCAATTATAGGTACCGCGGTCTGGCTTGCGCGGGATCCGCGATGGCCCGGTAAGCGGCCGGCTACCGGCCGAGACCACCGCGGGAGATCAGCTGCGCGGCGATGACGTTGCGCTGGATCTCGTTGGTGCCCTCGCCCACGATCATCAGCGGCGCGTCGCGGAAATAGCGCTCGACGTCGTACTCGGTCGAGTAGCCGTAGCCGCCGTGGATCCGGACCGCGTCCAGGGCGATCTCCATGGCCGCCTCCGAGGCGAACAGCTTGGCCATGCCGGCCTCCATGTCGCATCGCTCGCCCGCGTCGTACCGTTCAGCCGCGTACTGCACGAGCTGGCGGGCGGCAGTGAGCTTGGTGGCCATGTTGGCCAGGTGCGTACCCACGGCCTGGTGCTTCCAGATCGGCACGCCGAAGCTCTCCCGCTCCTGGGCGTAGCGCAGCGCGTCGTCGAAGGCGGCCTGCGCCACGCCGACCGCCCGGGACGCGACCTGGATGCGGCCGATCTCCAGGCCCTTCATCATCTGCGCGAAGCCGCGGCCGGGCTCGCCGCCGAGCAGCGCATCGGGGGGCGCGTAGTAGTCGTCGAACGCCAGCTCGCAGCTCTCAACACCCTTATAGCCAAGTTTCGGCAGGTCACGGGAGACCACCAGGCCATCACCATGCTCCACCAGCAGGATGCTGATGCCCTTGTGCCGCGGCCGGGCATCCGGGTCGGTCTTGCACAGCAGCGCGATCACCTGGGACCGGCGCGCGTTGGTGATCCAGGTCTTGGCTCCGCTGATCCGGTAACCGTCGCCGTCCCGGCGCGCGGTTGTGGTCATGGCCTGCAGGTCGGACCCGCCGCCCGGTTCGGTCAGCGCCATCGTGGCCCGGATCTCGCCGGTGGCCATCTTGGGCAGGTAGCGCTGCTTCTGCTCGTCGGTGCCGAAGGTGAGCAGCAGCTTGGACACCACCGTGTGGCCGCCCATCGCGCCGGCCAGGCTCATCCAGCCCCGGGCCAGCTCGGCCGTGACCTCGGCGTAGCACGGGGTTGAGACCGGCGCTTCGCCGTACGGCTCGGGGATGGCCAGCCCGAAGATCCCCATGGCCTTCATCTGGTCGATGAGCTTGCCGGGATAGGTGTTGGCGTGCTCGAGCTCGCGCGCCGCCGGCCGGACATCGCGGTCCACGAAGTCGGCCACCGTTTCCACGACGGCGCGCTCCTCTGCGGAAAGACTGGTCACGAGCTGCTCCCTTGGGCCTGAACTGGTTCGCTTAATGTTAATGAGGCCTCTGCCCAGGGAGCGTGATCGATGCCGTCCGCCGAGGGACCGCAGATCGAGGGACCATATTTCGACGAGCTGGCCGTCGGCCAGGAGTTCACTGGCGCCCCGGGCGTGACGCTGACTTCCGGGCTGGCCGCGGCGCATCAGGCCATCGTCGGCGACCGGCTGGCGCTGGTGTCCGACCACGAGTTGTGCCGCCAGGTCACCGGCGGCGGTCCGGTAGCCTCGCCCGGCCTCGTCTGGGACGTCGCGATCGGGCAGTCCACGCTGGTCACGCAGCATGTCAAGGCCAACCTGTTCTACCGCGGGCTCGCCTTCCACCGCTCGCCACGGCTCGGCGACACGCTGCGGACCGCTACCCGGGTGGAGGGTCTGCGGCAGAACAAGCCACGGGAGGGCCGGGCGCCGACCGGGCTCGCGGCCCTGCGGATCACGACCGTGGACCAGCAGAACCGCCCGGTGCTTGACTTCTGGCGCTGCGCCATGCTGCCGTTGCGCGATCAGGGCGCGCGTACCGGGCATGCTGACGACCTCGCCCAGATTGGCCAGCCCGCCCATCCGGCCAGCCTGAACGCGCTGGTCAGCGAGTGGCGGCTGGACCGGTTCGCGCAGATCGCGAGCGGCCCGCGGCTCGCCGGCCTGCGGGCCGGGCAGAGCTGGCCGGTGCCGGGCGGCGACGTGGTCTCCAGTGCCCCGGAACTGGCCCGGCTGACCATGAATGTGGCCATGGTCCACCACGACCTGGCTGCGGCCGGCGGCCAGCGCCTGGTTTACGGCGGTCACGCGATCGGGCTGGCGCTGGCCCAGGCCACCCGGTCCCTGCCGTCCATCGTCACCGTGGCGGGCTGGCACGGCTGCGACCATCTCGGCCCGGTGCACGAAGGCGACACGCTGCGGAGCACGCTCTCGGTCGAGCAGGTGGACGAGCTTCCTGGGGGCGCCGGACTGGTGCACCTGCGCTCCCAGGTCCGTGCCGGCACCGCAGCCGGCGACACCGCGGCCGGGACGGCGCGCGATGTCCTGGACTGGCGTTTCATCGCCGTGGTGGCCTGATCAAGTTATTTGAATGTAAATTAGAACCCTGATCGCGGGACCGTCGGCGATCTTGCCGGGAGGCGGAGCGCGCGGTTACGTTACCGGTACACAACAGATAACCGGCCTGAACAGGCTCAGGACCGACCCTGGCGGAGGGACTGCGACCATGTATCCAGGCACGTACGCCGCCGAGACGCCGGAACGCCACGCGGCGATCATGGCCGGGACCGGCGAGACGGTCAGCTACGGCGACCTGGAGCGCCGCTCCGCGCAGCTGGCCCATGTCCTGCACGACGCCGGACTGCGGCCAGGTGACGTGGTGGCGCTAGTGACCGAGAACAACCTGCGGGCCATGGAGGTCTACTGGGCCGCGCGGCGCTCCGGCCTGTACATCACCGCGGTCAACTACCGGCTCAAGCCGGACGAGGTCGCCTATATCGTCAACGACAGCGGCGCGGCCGCGCTGATCGTGTCGGCCGCACAGGCCCAGACCGCGGTAGCGATCGCGGATGAGACCCCCGGGGTGAAGCTCCGGCTGGCCTTCGGCGGCCAGGTCCCCGGATATGGCGGCTACGAGGAGATCATCGCCGCCGCGGCGGCGACCCCACTGGACGACCAGCCGCACGGCGCCACCATGCTGTATTCGTCCGGCACCACCGGCCGGCCCAAGGGCGTCCGGCCGCAGCTGCCCGGGGTCCAGGTGTCGGAGCTCGGCGATGGCGTGACCGCCCTGGCCGAGGAGGCCTTCGGCATCGGCCGGGACACGGTCTACCTGTCGCCCGGGCCCATCTACCACGCCGCGCCGCTGCGCTTCTGCGGCGCGGTCCAGGCCCTGGGCGGCACCGTGGTGATAATGCCGCGGTTCGACGCCGAGCAGGCCCTGGCCGCCATCGCGGAGCATCACGCCACGCACGCCCAGTTCGTGCCGACCATGTTCATCCGGATGCTGCAGCTGCCACCCGGGGTCCGGGAGGCCTGCGACGTCTCCAGCCTGCGGGTCGCCATCCACGCCGCCGCGCCGTGCCCGGTCGAGGTCAAGCAGAAGATGATCGACTGGTGGGGACCGATCCTGTTCGAGTACTACGCAGGCACCGAATCCAACGGGATGACCATCATCGACAGCGCCACCTGGCTGAGCAAGCCGGGCACAGTCGGCAAGGCGATCCTGGGGCCGGTCCGCATCTGTGACGACGACGGCACCGAGCTCCCAGCCGGCCAGCCGGGCATCGTGTACTTCGAGAGCGAGACAGTCCCGTTCACCTACCACAACGACCCAGACAAGACCCGGGCCTCCCAGCATCCCCAGCACCCCAACTGGACCACGCTTGGCGACATCGGCTACCTGGACGAGGACGGCTTCCTGTTCCTCACCGACCGCATGGCGTTCATGATTATCTCCGGCGGCGTCAACATCTACCCGCAGGAAACCGAGAACGTGCTGGCCCTGCACCCCGCCGTCTACGACGTCGCGGTTATCGGTGTGCCCGACCCGGAGATGGGGGAGTCGGTCGCGGCCTTCATCCAGCCCGCTCCGGACGCGGTGCCGGGTCCGGAACTCGAGCAGGAGATCATCGCGTTCGTGAAGTCGAAGATCGCCAGCTTCAAGGCCCCCAGGACCGTGCGCTTCGTGGACCAGTTGCCGCGCAGCGAGGCAGGCAAGCTGATGAAGGGCCAGCTCAAGACACGGTACGCAGAAGCATGAACCGAAGGGAACAGTCATGACCACTCGCCGGGCAGCCATAGTCGCGCCCATGCGGACCCCGGTGGGCACCTTCGGCGGGAGCCTGCGGGCCGTTCCCGTCGAGGACCTCGCCGCTACCGCGATCAAGGCCGTGCTCGACCGGACCGGCATCGACCCGGCGCTGATCGAGGACGTCGCCTTCGCTCAGTCCTACGTCAACGGCGAGACGCCGTGCATCGGCCGGTGGGCCGCGCTGCACGCGGACCTGCCGCTGAGCGTGCCGGGGTTCCAGATCGACCGGCGCTGCGGCGGGGGGCTGCAGGCCGTCATCACCGCGGCCATGATGGTGCAGACCGGCGCGGCCGATGTGGTGCTGGCCGGCGGGGCCGAATCCATGAGCAACGCCGAGCACTACACCACCTCGGTGCGCTGGGGCGCCCGGGCCGGGAACCAGGTCCTGTACGACCGGATCGACCGGGGCCGGGAGCGGTCGCAGCCGGAATGGCGGTTCGGGAAGATCTCCGGGATGATCGAGACCGCGGAGAACGTGGCCGCCAAGTACGGGATCACCCGGGACGAGGCCGACGCCTACGCCGCCAGCAGCCACCAGCGGGCCGCAGCTGCCTGGGAAGCGGGCCGGTTCGACGACGAGGTGGTCCCGGTTCAGGTGCCGCAGCGCCGCGGCGACCCGGTGACGGTCGGCCGGGACGAGGGCGTGCGGCCCGACTCGACGCCGGAGTCGCTGGGCAGGCTGCGCACGATCATGCCGGGCGGCACCGTGACCGCGGGCAACGCCAGCCAGCAGAACGACGCGGCCGCGGCCTGCCTGGTGGTGGCCGAGGACCAGCTCGGCCCGCTCGGCCTGGAGCCACTCGGCTTCCTCACCGGGTGGGCGGCGGCCGGCTGTGACCCGGCCACGATGGGCATCGGGCCGGTGCCGGCCGTGGAAAAGCTCTTTAGCCGAACGGGCCTCGATTTCGCCTCCATTGATCTGGTCGAGCTCAACGAGGCTTTCGCCGTCCAGGTGCTAGGTGTCCTGGCCGGGTGGCAGTGGGATGAGCAGGACAAGCTCAACGTCAACGGGTCCGGTATCTCCCTCGGCCACCCGATCGGCGCCACCGGCGTACGGATGCTGGCCACCGGCCTGCGGGAGCTGCGGCGCCGTCAGGGCCGGTACCTGCTGGAGACCATGTGCGTCGGCGGCGGCCAGGGCGTGGCCGCGGTCTTCCAGGCGGCCTGATGAGCACCTCCGTGCTGAGCACCGCCGTGATCATCGATGGCGTGCGCACTCCGGCAGGCCGGGGCAAGGCCGGCGGCGCCCTGGCCGGCGTGCACCCCATCGACCTGCTGGCCCGCACCCTGGATGCGCTCGTGCAGCGGACCGGGATCGACCCGGTCCTGGTCGAGGACGTCATCGCCGGCTGCGCCCAGCAAGTGGGGGAGCAGTCCGGCAACATCGCCCGGCACGCGCTGCTGGCGGCCGGCTGGCCCGAGGCGGTCCCGGGCACCACCATCAACCGCCAGTGCGGATCGAGCCAGCAGGCGGCCACGTTCGCCGCCCAGGGCGTGATGGCGGGCGGCTACGACGTCGTGGTGGCCGCCGGGGTCGAGATGATGAGCGCGGTGCCGCTGGGCAGTTCCCGGCCGGCCAGCACCGGCCAGGCGAACGCGGCCCGCTACCCGGGCGGCCTGGTGCACCAGGGCATCTCCGCCGAGCTCGTAGCCCAGCGATGGAAGCTGGACCGCGAGGAACTGGACGCCTACTCGGCCGAGTCGCACCGCCGGGCGGCGGCGACCGCGGCCGCGGGCGGCTTCGACGCCGAGATCGTGCCGGTGCAGACCGGCGCCGGGCCGGTCACCGCGGACGAGACGATCCGGCCGGGCACCACTGCGGACGGGCTGGCCGCGCTGCGGCCCTCGTTCCGCACCGAGGAGATGGCGGCCCGGTTCCCCGGGATCGGCTGGACTATCACCCCGGGCAACTCCTCGCCGCTCACCGACGGCGCCTCGGCCGTCCTGATCACCAGCGAGGACGCGGCCCGCCGGCTGGGCCTGCAGCCGCGGGCCCGGTTCTGTGCGTTCTCGGTCACCGGCGACGACCCGCTGCTCATGCTGACCGGGCCGATCCCGGCCACCCGCAAGATCCTGGACCGCAGCGGCCTGTCCCTGGATGACATCGACGCCTATGAGGTGAACGAGGCCTTCGCGCCCGTCCCGCTGGCCTGGGCGGCCGAGTTCGGGGCCGACCCGGGCCGGCTCAACCCCCGCGGCGGCGCGATCGCGCTCGGCCACGCCCTCGGCTCGTCCGGCACCCGCCTGCTGGTTACGCTGCTGAACCATCTGGAGCAGACCGGGGGCCGCTACGGCCTGCAGACCATGTGCGAGGCCGGCGGGATAGCCAACGCGACCATCATCGAGAGGCTCTGAGCTCCTGCCCAGATAATCAAATCTGGATTAAACTCTCCAGGACCATGCCGACGTAGCGCGCCGGAGGCGAGCGGTGAGCACAGTGCACGACGACACAGTTCCTGGCGATACCGGTGCTGGCGATATCGGGGCCAGGCGGGCCGCGCTGCGGGCCCGCTTCGGAGTCTGGGAGCCGGTCACGCTGAGCGAGTTCTTGCGCCGCACGGCGGCTGGCTACTCCGATCGCCCGTTCGTCATCACCGACGAGCGGACCGTGAGCTACGCCGAGGTCGACGCCTGGGCCACCGAGCTGGCCGATGGCCTGGCCGCCCTGGGCGTCGGGCCCGGTGACCGGGTCGGGGTGCTCATGGCCAACTACCTGGAGTTCGTGCCGGTGAAGTTCGCGATCGCCCGGGCCGGCGCGGTCGCGATCCCGTTCAACTACCTGTACCGGCAGGACGAGCTCGGCTACGTGCTGGCCCAGTCACAGTGCCAGGTGCTGGTCACCATGACCAGCTTCAGCGGGCTGGACTACCTGGCCATGCTGGACGCGATCGCGCCCGGCTGGGAGGCCGGGCAGACCGCCCAGCTGCCGGACCTGCGGCACGTCGTGCTGCTCGACACCGGCGGCCAGCGCACCGCGGGCGTGCTTGACGTGCCCGGCCTGGCCGCGCTGGGCCGGGCTCATCCCGGCGCGGCGGACGCGTCCGCGGTCACCCCTGGTGACCCGGGCGACATCCTGTACACCTCGGGCACCACGGGCCTGCCCAAGGGCGTGGTGGTCACCCATGACGCGGTGCTGCGGACCAGCTATGGCTCTGCCCTGACCCGGGCCTACCAGGACGGCCGCCGGATCTTGTTCTCGCTGCCGTGTTACCACATGTTCGGGTACGTGGAGGGGCTGCTGTCGGCCATGTTCGTGGGGGGCGCCATCATCCCGCGCACCTCGTTCTCGCCGGCCGACTATTTCGCCTCGATCGAACGGCACCGGGCCACCGAGATCCTGGCCGTGCCGACCATGACGGTGGCGCTGCTGGAATACCCCGGCCTGGCTAGCTGCGACCTGTCGTCGCTGACCGCGATCTTGTCCGGGGCAGCGCCCGCCCCGGTCTGGGTCTGGCAGAAGGTCCGGTCCGAGCTGGGTATCAGCGAGATCACCACCGGCTACGGCATGACCGAGTGCGGCGGCGCGATGACCCTGACGCTGCCCGAGGACCCGCTGGAGTTCCACGCAGCCACAGTCGGCCGGCCCAAGCTGGCGGGCGCGGCCGGAGTGGCCGGCGGCGACCTGTGCGTCTACAAGACGGTCGACCCGATCACCGGTGAGGACCTGCCGGAGGGGACCGAGGGCGAGCTCGTCTCGACCGGGCCCACGCACATGCTGGGCTACTGGGACAAGCCCGCGGAGACCGCGCAGGCGCTACGCGGCGGCTGGGTGTACTCCGGTGACCTGGGGCTGGTCCAGCCCGACGGCTACCTGCGGGTGACCGGGCGCAGCAAGGAGCTGTACAAGAGCGGCGGCGAACTGGTCATGCCCAAGGAGATAGAGGACCTGCTGACCCAGCATCCCGGGGTCAGCCAGGCCTTCGTCGTCGGCGTGGCCGATGAGCGCTGGGGCGACGTCGGCTGCGCCTGGATCGTGCCCGAGCCGGGCGCCGCTGTCGGCGCCGAGGAGCTTATCGCGCTGTGCAAGGAAAAGCTGGCCCGGTTCAAGGTGCCCCGGCATGTGCTGTTCGCTGAGCCGGGAAACCTGCCCACCACCCCGACCGGCAAGGTGCAGAAGTTCCGCCTGGCCGCCCGCGCCGCCGAGCAGATCCGCGGCTGAACCCGCGCCTCAGGGCATGGCCGAGCCGCCGCCAACGGCGACGACCTGGCCAGTTACCTGGCGCGCGGCCAGCGGCGAGGAGATCCACAGCACGGCCGAGGCGATGTCGGCGGCGGTGGTCATCCGCCGCAGCGGCTGCTGCCGCAGCACGTAGTCGGCCTGGTCCTGGGTGAACACGGCGTCACGCCCCCTGGCCCACACGCTGTGCGGGCCGGGCGCCGCGTCCTGCTCCGGCACGACCAGGCCCGGGGCTACCACGTTGGACCGGATGCCGTGCCGCCCGTTCTCCCGGGCCACCGTCCGGGCCAGCGAGATCAGCCCGGCCTTGGTGCTGCCGTAGATGCCCTGCCGGATCGCGCCGAAGGCGGAATCGCTCGAGATGAAGACCACCGCGCCGCCGCCGGCCTCGCGCATCGGGCCGAGCACGGCCTGGGTGCAGGCGAACGCGGTGAACAGGTTCACCTCGATGGTCCGCTGCCACAGGGCGCGGTCGGTCTGGTCGGAGAAGAACCCGGGTTCGCTCCAGCCGGCGTTGTTCACCAGCACGTCCACGCCGCCCCAGGAGCCGGCTGCCTCCCCGGCGACGGCAGCTGCCGCGTCCGGCTGGGTCAGGTCGGCCGCGACGGCCAGAGCCGCGGCCGCGCCTGCCTTCAGCGCC
>JBAPYC010000070.1:0-4243 GCA_049284535.1 Streptosporangiaceae bacterium | reverse complement strand
TGGGTGCTCGGCGGCGGCTGGACCATGTCGGCGTTTCCCGGCGGCCTGCCCACGGCGGCGGACCTGGACACGGTCACGGCCGGCCACCCGGCCTTCCTGCCGAACCGGGATCATCACAGCGCCTGGGTGAACACGGCCGCGCTGGCCGTTGCGGGCATCGACGAGCGGACGCCGGACCCAGATGACGGTCGGATTGAGCGCGATCAGGCTGGGCGGCCCACCGGCGTGCTGCACGACGGGGCCATGCGGCTGGTCGCGGCGCACGCGCCGCAGGCCGGCGACGCCGAGCTGGTCGCGGGCCTGGTGGCCGGGCAGACTCACCTGCACTCGCTGGGCATCACCCACTACCAGGACGCCTGCGTGGGCGCGGCCGACGAGCTCGCCATGCCGGACTCGTTCGACACCTACCTGATGGCAGCCGACTACGGCCTGCTCAGCGGCCACGTGACCGGGGCCCTGTGGTGGGACCGGGACCGGGGCCTGGGCCAGATCGACGACCTGCTGGCCCGGCGTGAGCAGGCCGGCGACGGCCAGTTCCGGGCCGGCACGGTCAAGATCATGCTGGACGGGGTGTGCGAGACGTTCACCGCGGCCATGTCCGCGCCGTACCTGGACCGGGCCGGGCACCCCACGGACCACGCCGGCCGGCTGTTCATCGAACCCGATGAGCTGAACGAAGTGGTGCGCAAGCTCGGCGCCGAAGGGTTCCAGCTGCACTTCCACGCCATCGGGGACCTGGCCGTCAGCACCGCGCTGGACGCGCTCGCCGGGCTCCCGGCGGAGCAGCGGCGGGCGGCCCGGCACCACGTGGCCCACCTGCAGTTCATCACCCCGCGCGATGCGCGCCGGTTCGCCGAGCTCGACGTGGTGGCGAACTTCCAGCCGCTGTGGGCCTGCGCCGAGGTTCAGATGGAGGAGATGACGCTGCCGTTCGTGGGGCCGGAGCGGGCAGCCTGGCAGTACCAGATCGGCGCGCTGGTGCGGCACGGCACCCGGATCGCGTTCGGCAGCGACTGGCCGGTGTCCAGTGCCGACCCGCTGCAGGAGATGCACGTGGCCGTGAACCGGGTGCTGTCCGAGCGGGTGGGGCGGCCCGGGATGCCGGAGACGACGGAGCCATTCCTGCCGGAGGAGGCCATCGCCGTGGACGTGGCCGTGGACGCGTTCACCTCCGGGGTAGCCTGGGTGAACCACGCCGAGGAGGCGGCCGGGACGCTGAAGCCCGGGCTGCGGGCCGACGTGGTGGTGCTCGACCAGGACCTGTACTCGATCCCGGCCCGCGAAATCGGCGACACCTCGGTGGTGCTGACCGTCGCGGGCGGGACCGTGGTGCACGGTGATCGCTGAGGACTCCGGACCGGTGAGGCCGACGCCTGGTGGGCGGAGCGGGGGGCGAGCCGGGGACGCGGTGCTCAGCCGCTGGGAGTTCGGGACGCGGGCGGACTTCGAGGCGGTGCTGCGGATGGAGTTCCCGGACGGGGCAGCCGACCGGTGGCTGGCCGCCCACCCGGGCACGACCGGGCTCAGCTACGGCTACGTACTGTTTTGCGTCGTGACGTGACAGCGGGTAACGACCGGCGGCGGGGCGGGAAACCAATCCGTTCGGCTTTTATCCCGGACGTGACCTGGAGCGCCGGATGTGCTGTATTAGTGACGTGACCAGTGAAACCGCCCTTCCTTTCAATGCCCTGCCCGCCAACTGGGCCTCGGACCCGGACCTGCTGGCCGGGCTGACCGTGGACGACGACGACGAGCACGATGACCCGGTGCTGAAGTACGCCGACGGCCGGACCGTCGACACCTGGCGCGAGGACTACCCGTACGACGAGAAGATGACCCGGGACGAGTACGAGTACCGCAAGCGGCCGCTGCAGATCGAGCTGGTGAAGCTGCAGAACTGGGTCAAGTCGGTCGGCGAGCACATCATCATCGTGTTCGAGGGCCGGGACGCGGCCGGCAAGGGCGGCACGATCAAGCGGTTCACCGAGCACCTGAACCCGCGCGGCGCGACCGTGGTCGCGCTGACCAAGCCGACCGACCGGGAACGCAGCCAGTGGTACTTCCAGCGGTACGTGCCGCACCTGCCCGCGGCCGGCGAGATCGTCATGTTCGACCGGTCCTGGTACAACCGGGCGGGCGTGGAGCGGGTGATGGGCTTTGCCACCCAGGAGGAGTACGAGGAGTTCTTCCGTGAGGCGCCGGAGTTCGAGCGCATGCTGGTCCGCTCCGGGCTGCACCTGACCAAGTTCTGGTTCTCGGTGACCCCGTCCGAGCAGCGCACGCGGTTCATAATCCGGCGGATCGACCCGGTCCGGCAGTGGAAGCTGAGCCCGATGGACATCGAGTCCCTGGACAAGTGGGAGGGGTACACCGACGCCAAGGAGACGATGTTCCACTACACCGACACGGTCGAAGCGCCGTGGACCGTGGTCAAGAGCAACGACAAGAAGCGGGCCCGGCTCGAGGCGATCAAGCACGTGCTGCTGAAGTTCGACTATGACGGCAAGAACCCCGACGTCATCGGGGAGCCGGACAAGGCGCTGATCGGGCCGCCGTCGGTGCTGTCGGAGCACAACCCGGGGCGGGTGTACGCGAAACTGTAAGTATGGCTTACACCGAGATTGGTTCGGCCGAGGAGCTGCGCGAGTTGCTTGGGGCGCCGAGCGGGCGGGCAGTGACCAAGGAACGCTCCCGCCTGCATGCGCTGGACCGGGAGTGGCTGGCCACCTCGCCGTTCTGCGTCCTGGCCACCTGCGACGCGGCCGGGAACTGCGATGCCTCGCCCAAGGGCGACCCGGCCGGGCAGCTGGTGCACGTGCTGGACGACGCCACCATCGCCATCGCGGAGCGGCCCGGCAACAAGCGCGCCGACGGCTACCTGAACGTGCTGTCCAACCCGCACGTCGGGATCATCTCGCTGATCCCGGGCCGGAACGAGACGCTGCGGATCAACGGCCGGGCCCGGCTGCTGCGGGACGCGCCGTTCTTCGGCGACCTGGAGGTGCGCGGGCACCGGCCGATCCTGGCGCTGCTGGTGGAGATCGACACGATCTTCTTCCACTGCGCCAAGGCGTTCATGCGGTCCGAGCTGTGGCGGCCGGAGACCTGGCAGCCCGGCGTGCTGCCGTCGCACGCGGCCATCACCAAGGCGGTGCAGGAGACGGCGGAGACGCTGGACGAGCTCGAGGAGTACTACTCGGCGGCGAACTACGCGCCGAAGCTGTACGCCAAGCAGGGCTAGCTGGCGCTGGTGGCTCGCTGGCGCTCGCGCCAGGCGGCTACCCGGGCGCGGTTCTGGCAGGTGACCGAGCAGAACCGGCGCTGGCCGGCCGGGGAGGCGTCGATGTATGCGTCGGCGCAGCGGCGGCCGGTGCAGGTGCCGATGCGGTCCGGGTCGCGGGTGGCCAGCTGGTCCCGCAGGGTCAGGGCGGCGGCCGCAGTCAGCACCTGGCGGTCGTCGTCGACCTGCCAGGTGGCCTGGGGGCCGTCGCCGGTCAGGTCGAGGGCCGGCTTGACCCCGGTGCCGGCCAGGAGCCGCGCGGTGATGGTGACCCGCTCGGCTGGGTCGGCGGTGGCGAAGACGGGGTGCAGGTGGTCGGCGACCCTGGTCAGCGCGTCCGGGGTCAGGATCTCGGGCGGGCAGTCGCGGACGCCGGAGCCGGACAGCAGGCCAGCCAGCAGGTCTGTGTCCGGGTAGGCGCGGTCTTCTTCGCCGGCCTCGGCACGGGGCACCGTGCCCCATTCGTTGATCAGCCAGACCAGCACGTCCGGGGCCATCGGCTCAAGCAGCATGGATCCAGCGTAACGGATTATCTGGCGGTAACCCGTTTAGTGGCCGGCTTTGAAGGTAGTAACGTGTTAATACATAAATGAGCGTTACATAAACGGTGAAGCGCCACATGGAGATGAGCAGGATGGCTGCCCAGAAGATGGCTGCACAGAATATGACGGTAGAGCGCAGGCGGATCGGCATTCTCGGAGTCCCGACCACGGCGGGCTCGCACAACCCGGGCCAGGAGAAGGCCCCGGCCGCGTGGCGGGCCGCGGGGCTGGCCGAGGAACTGCGCAAGGCCGGGCTGGACGTGGTGGACCGGGGCGACCTGCCGGTCACGCCGTTCCGCGCGGTGGCTCCGGTGGACGGCCTGCGGGACGTCGAGCGAGTAGCCGAGGTAGCCCGGGGCGTGGCGGCCGAGGTGGCCGCGATCCGGGCCGACGGGCGGCTGCCGCTGGTGCTGGGCGGGGA
>JBAPYC010000069.1:0-15566 GCA_049284535.1 Streptosporangiaceae bacterium | reverse complement strand
CCGCCGTGCCTGTCGGCAAACGGGGCGGAGGCGGCCGGCTCGCGCCGTCCGGAAATCATGGTCAGCCCCCAGTACAGCAGCAGCGCGGCGGCGAACCCCACCACCCAGTTGTAGTTGTACAGCGGCTTGAGCGCCGGTATCAGCCCGCCACCCGGGAAGGGCCCATCGCCCGGCGCCGACCAGGCCCCGCCGACGGCCAGCACCGCCCCGACGACGAACGCGAGCACGGCCCGCCAGTTCCAGCCCCCGGCGTACCAGTAGGCGCCGCCCGGGCGGTACAGGTCGGGCAGGATCAGTTCGGTCCGCCGGATGAGCCAGTAGTCCGCGATCAGCACGCCCGCGACCGCGCCCAGCAGGCCGCCGTAGAAGCCCAGCCAGGTGTAGATGTAGATGTGCGGGTTCGCCAGCAGCCGCCACGGCTGGATCAAGATCCCGATCACCCCGGTGATCAGCCCGCCGGTGCGGAAGCTGACCAGCTTGGGCGCCAAGTTGGAGAAATCGTAGGACGGGCTGACCGTGTTCGCGGCCACGTTCACCGACAGCGTGGCCACCACGATGGTGAACAGCGCGAACGCGATCACCACCGGGTTGCTGAACTTGCCGGTCAGCTGGATCGGGTCCCAGATCGGCGCGCCGTAGATCTTCTGCGAGGCGGCGGTGATCAGTACCGCCAGCAGGCTGAAGACCGTCATCGTGGTGGGCAGGCCCAGCGCCTGGCCGACCGCCTGCTGGCGCTGGCCGCGGCTGAACCTGGTGAAGTCCGGCATGTTCAGCGACAGCGTGGACCAGAACGCGATCATGCCCATCAGCGACGGGAAGAATACCGGCCAGAACCTGCCGCCCCAGCCCAGCTTGGCCGGCTCGGAGAGCACGTTGCCGAACCCGTGCGCCTTGGTCACCATGTAGATGAGCAGCGCGATCGCGGCCACCAGCACCAGCGGGGCGGCCCAGTTCTCGAACCGGCGCAGCGTGTCCATGCCGCGCACGATGATGGCCATCTCCAGCACCCAGAAGATCGCGAACGACAGCCACTGGGTCCACGGGTAGCCGCCGAAGGCCGGGGTGGCACTGGTCCAGCCATGACCGGCCACCGCGCCGATCAGGATGAAGAAACTCTCGCCGCCGATCCAGGTCTGGATGCCGAACCAGCAGCACGCGATCAGCGCGCGCAGCACGGCCGGCAAGTTCGCGCCCCGCAGCCCGAACGACGCCCGGGCGAACACCGGGAACGGGATTCCGTACTTGGTCCCGGCGTGGCTGTTCGCCAGCATGGGCAGCAGCACGATGAGGTTGGCCAGCGCGATCGTGATCAGGGCCTGGACCCAGTTCATCCCGACCGCGATCAGGCCGGAGGCGAGCAGGTAGGTCGGGATGTTGTGCGACATGCCGACCCACAGCGCCGCGTAGTTATAGGTGCCCCACGTGCGCCGCTCGATCGGCAGCGGGGCCAGGTCGCCGTTGGCATAGCCGCCGGCCGCGATCTCATCGGTGCTGGCCAGGCCCACCCGGCCGTCAGGGTAACGGACTTCCTCCACCGGCGACGCAACCATGCCCGGCCTCCTGAACAAACAATGAACCGTCGGTGTCAGTTCTGTGTGTCCCCCGGCTCGGCAAAGATCAATCGAGGTAACGCCGGATAGTAACGCAGTAGCAACAAAGCTCCCTCAGCCCCGGCGCGTCAACTCCGGGCCCCTCACCCCCGGCCGATGTACGGCATGGTGGTCGCGGTGATGGTCAGGAACTGGACGTTGGCGTCCAGCGGCAGCGAGGCCATGTAGAGCACGGCATCGGCCACGTACTGGGCGTCGAACGTTGGCTCGGCCAGCATCGAGCCGTTGGCCTGCCGAACGCCCTGGCTGAACCCCTCGGTCAGGTCGGTCTTCGCGTTGCCGATGTCGATCTGCCCGCAGGCGATACCGTCCGCCCGCCCGTCCAGCGAGATCGACTTGGTCAAGCCGGTGATGGCGTGCTTGGTCGCCGTGTAGGCCACGCTCCTCGGCCGGGGCACGTGCGCCGAGATCGAGCCGTTGTTGATGATCCGCCCGCCCCGCGGGTCCTGATCCTTCATCATCCGCACCGCGTGCTGGGCGCACAGGAAGCAGCCGGTCAGGTTGGTGTCCACCACCTGCCGCCAGTCCTCCAGGCTGATCTCGTCCACCCCGCCCGCCGGCCCGAACGTCCCCGCGTTGTTCACCAGCAGATCCACCCGTCGCCAGCGCTCCCGTACGGTGTCGAACAGCGTGGCCACCGACTCCGGCGAGGTCACATCGGTCGGCACCGCCAGCGACGGGCCGCCGCTCTCGCTCTCCGACTCGGCCGTTTCCCGCAGCAGTTCCTCCCGCCGCCCAGCCAGTGCGACCTCCCAGCCCGCGTTCAGCAGGGTCCGGGCGATGACCCGGCCCAGCCCCGACCCGGCTCCCGTGACGACCGCCACGCTCATCGCGTACCTCCCGCTCTCTGCCAGCCCTGGGACACCAGCTCTGGGACACCAGCCCTGGCGCACCAGCCCTGGGACACTACGGCGTTACTGCACTACTGCACTACTGCATTACTGCTCGCTAGGGCACCACCGTGACCGGCCAGCGGCCGGCCTTGACCAGCCGGATGGCTAGCGACCCCACCCACCGGTGCCCGGCCTTGGTCGACGCGCCCACCACCACGGCGTCGGCCCGGATCTCGTCGGCTACCCGGCGCAGTTCGGTGTACGGGTCGCCCCGGGCCGTAATAAAGGTGAGCTCGATACCCAGCCGTTCGGCCGAGACCTCGGCCTGGTGCCGCAGGTCTTCCCCGGCTTCGACCAGCGCCTGGTCCTCCGCGGCGATCACGCCCGCCCCCGCCCCGGTCGCCGCGCCGTACAGGGCCGAGTGCTGTTCCACATACAGGCAGATCAGGTGCGCGCCCTGCCGGCGGGCCATCCCGCCCGCGTAGGCCCCGGCCCGCAGCGACGTGACGGATCCGTCGATCCCGACCAGGATGGTCCTGGGCCCGTCGGTGCCCAGCTCAAAGGCTGCGCTCGGCTCTTCGGCCACAGCCGGAAGTATAGGGAGCAAAACATCAGGCCGAACGGCCCGGTATCACTTCATCACCGGACCGGCCTGTATCCGCTGGTGGGTACCCTGGCGGGCATGGATGAGAAGCGTGCCCGCCAGATCACCGACGCCCTCCGCGACCGCGGCGTCAACGCCCACCTGAAAAAGTCCGGCGTCGACGCGTACGCGGTGCAGGTCCTGCTCAGCGGCGGCCGCGAGGCCGTCTGGGGATCCGAGGGCACCACCGCCCTGGAAGCCGAGGTGCTGCAGGACGGCGACCTGGTCGGCTTCGTCCCGCAGATCCCCGGCTCGGCGGACTTCGACGACGCCCAGATCGTCGACGCCATCGCCCGCGCCGACTACGACGAGCCCGAAGGCCACGAACTCCCCGAGGCTCCGCCGCCCGGCCAGCCCCTGCCCCGCGAGGGCGGCGTCTTCCGCCGCTTCACCGAAGGCTTCCGCGACGAAGAAGCCTGACCCGCCCGCCTTCCTGCGCCTCTGCCCTCCAGTTGCACCTGCTGCGGCCCAGCTGCACCTGCTGCGGCCCAGCTGCACCTGCTGCGGCCCAGCTACCACTGCATCCGGCGTCCTTGCGTTAGCACGCAACCCCACCAGCAACATTAGTTACTCGCTTACCAGACCGCGATCGCACTCGTCACTTGCGTAACAGCGTCGCAGACAAATCGCGGTCGCCCAAGATCGTTCGTCAGTTTCGGGTGTCCTGGCGCCCCAAACTGACGAAAAAGCTCGCAGCCTGGTACACGAGCTGCGCAAGCGGCGCGTGATAAGGGACTCGCGGGCTCGCCCCGCGGTCTTTGAGTCACAGCGAGCCCCCGGCTGCCAGCACGTCACTGCCCGCGTGAAGACACTGTCAGCTGGGCTGCCACAGTTCGACCCGATTGCCCTCAGGATCGGTGACCCAGCCGAATCGCCCGACACCCTCCATGTCCTGAGTCTCCTTGGCCACGTCCGCTCCCTGGGCGCGCAATTGCGCGAGCATCGCATCCAGGTCGCGCACACGGAAGTTGAGCATGGTCTGCTGGGCGGGGGAGCCAAAGTACTCGGTCCCGGACTCGAAGGTCGCGAACACCGTCACCCCGGCTTCCGGACGCCACAGCCCGTTCTCATCGGCGGCCAGGCCCAGGCAATCGCGATACCACGCACCCAGGGCCACCGGGTCAGCGGCCCGCATGAAGTATCCGCCCACTCCAAGCACACGTTCCATGCCGCCATCTTGCCAGGACCGCATCGCCCGCTTTACGTAAACCAGCGCTACGGAGCCGCATCAGTCACACGCGTCACTCGACAGCGACGCCAGATGCCACGCGCGCACCGGCGGTGGCAGGCTATACGGGTGCGCCTGGCAACGTGGAACGTGAACTCGGTCAAGGCCCGGCTGCCCCGGCTGCTCGAATGGCTGGAAGAAGCCCGGCCGGACGTCGTGTGCCTGCAGGAGATCAAGACCACCACGGCCCTGTTCCCCGAAGACGAGGTGAACCAGCTCGGCTACGAGGTCGCGGCGCACGGCGAGGGCCGCTGGAACGGCGTCGCCCTGCTGTCCACCGTCGGCCTGGAGAACATCAGCCTCGGTTTCCCCGGCGAGCCCAGCTATGAGGGAGAGCCTGCGGCCGAGCCGACCCTGCTCGACGAGCCTGGCCTGCGCAAGCCCGAAGCCCGCGCGGTCGGGGCCACCTGCGGCGGCGTCCGGGTCTGGTCGCTGTACGCGCCCAACGGGCGAACCCCGGAATCGGCGCACTACGCCTACAAGCTGGAGTGGTTCGCCGCGCTGCGGACCGCGCTCGAGGCCGAGCTGAAACACGAGACCCAGCTGGCCGCGTGCGGCGACTTCAACGTGGCCCCGACCGATGATGACGTGTGGGACCCGGCCGTGTTCGTCGGCTCGACCCACGTCACCCCGCCGGAACGGCAGGCCCTGGCCGACCTGCGCGCGCTCGGCCTGCGGGACGTGGTGCCCAAGCCGATGAAGGGGCCATTTCCGTACACGTACTGGGATTACCGGGCCGGCGCCTTCGCCAAGAACTACGGCATGCGCATCGACCTCGTGTACGCCACCAAGACCGTCGCCGACCGGGTGACCGGTGCCTACGTGGACCGCGAGGCCCGCAAGGGCAAGGGCCCCTCCGACCACGCCCCGATCGTGGTGGACCTGAGCTAGCAGTGGGCCTGGGCTAAGCGCCGGGCGGCGGCGCGATCCCCTGACCTCCCAGGTAATCTGCCGCCACCTTCTTGGGCACGACCATGCACCAGGCATCGATGAGCAGCTCGCGCAGCTCAGCCACCTCGAGCACCCCCAGCCGGGCCCGGACCCACTGGTACCGCTCGTCGCTGGGCAGCGGCATCATGAACTTCTCCGGCTCCGCCGCCACCAGGGCGGCCCGCTCCTCCTTGGGGAAGCCGAAGCCCAGCCGTTCGGTGTCCGGCGAGACCGAGGCGTAGACCAGCCGGCCGACCCGGAACTTGACGTGATCCCGGATCAGGTGCTCCGACGTCCGCGGCAGCCCGGTCGCGATCCGCCGCACGTCCGCCAGCTCCGCCACGGCGCCGCCAGCCCGGCCCTACGACCCCGAACCCAGCCGGGACGACCCCGAACCCAGCCGGGACGACCCCGAACCCGGCCGGGACGACCCCGCGCGCAGCGCCGAGACGCCGGTCATGATGACGGGCTTGGCGACGCCGGTTCGCGCCTGCACCGGGACCCGTGCCGGCGCCTGAGTCACCCGGGAAACGGACACGTCGTCAGCTTAAGCCGGGCCGGTAAAACAGCGCCGCCGCGAGGACTACATTAGAACTGGCACTTCCGTTAAAAAGGGGGCTGTCATTTGACGAGAGACGAAGCCTGTGTCGGTCGAGTTGGTGTCCTTTCCGTGGCCACACGGGGTACCGACGGCCCGGGCGAGGTCCTCGTCAAGATCCGTGGCGGCTCCGAGGCCTTCCTGGCCTGGTCGGAAACGCCGCTGCCCAAGGGGGCGACCGTCCTGGTTATCGAGTCGCGCGGCGCGCGGGCGGTCGATGTCATCGAGTGGGAAGACGTGCTCGGTGATAGTCCGCGCATTCCGGGGTTACCTGCAGTTCGAGGAGATGAACGAAGATGTTCGGCTATCGTGTGCCAGCGCCTGATGAGGCGATGCTGATATCCGGCGGAAAGCACGGCATGAAGGGTTCGCCCTTCCGGGTGGTGATCGGTCACGGCGCCTTCGTTACGCCGATCACCCGCAAGGTCCGCTACCTGACCCTGTCCATGCAAGAGGCAGAGGTCGCTGAGCAGTGCGTGACCAAGCAGGGCATCACGCTGAACGTGCGCTCTGTGATCGCCTTCAAGGTCGGCAACGACGAGGAATCGATCGTCAACGCGGGGCAGCGCTTCCTGTCCGACCAGGACCAGATGTCGATCCTGACCGGCCGGATCTTCGCCGGGCACCTGCGCTCGATCATCGGCTCGATGACCGTAGAGGAGATCGTCACCGAGCGGCAGAAGCTGGCCACCGAGGTCCTGGACGGGTCCAAGGGTGAGATGGCCAAGATCGGGCTGATCGTGGACTCGCTGCAGATCCAGTCGATCGACGACATGGGGGCCGGCTATATCGCCGCCATGGCCGCGCCGAACAACGCCGCCATCCAGCGCCAGGCCAAGATCGCCCAGGCTCAGGCCGACCAGGCTGCGGCCGAGGCCCAGCAGGCCTCCCAGCGCAAGCAGGCCGAGTTCGCCCGGGAGACCTCTGTCGTCCAGGCCCAGTACAAGGGCGAGGTGGAAAAGGCCCAGGCTGAGGCGGCTCAGGCGGGCCCGCTGGCCCAGGCCAGCGCGCAGCGCGCGGTCATCAATGCCCAGGCTCAGCTGGCCCAGGAACAGGCCCAGCTGAGGCAGCAGCAATTGGTGTCCGAGGTCGTCAAGCCAGCTGAAGCAGAAGCCGCACGGGTGCGGATTCTCGCCCTGGCCGATGCCGAACGCACTCGCATCAATGCCGAAGCCGCGGCCTCGAACAACCGCGTAGCGCTCGACCAGATGCTCATCAACCAGCTCCCGCTGATCGTCAAGGAGGCCGCGGCCGGGCTGGCCGGGGCCAACGTCAGCGTGCTCAACGGCGCCGACGGCCTGAGTGAGATCGCGGCCGGCCTGGTCAGCCAGGGCATGACCATCCTGGAGTCGGTGCGCAAGGGCATGCCGGGGGCGGCCGCCTCGGGCAACAGGGACAGCAGCAGGGACAACGGTCACGTGGTCAGTGGCCAGGTCGTGCCGGACACCCGGCCCAGCAGCTGAGGGCGGCAAAGCTGACGATTCGCTGACGTCCCGGCTGCCCAGCCGGAACGCCGGTTACGCTCGCTAACGTGCCAGCAGCAATCACGGCCGTCCCGGCCCGGGCGGACCGGGAGCAAATAAAGCCCCGGCCGGACGGCCACCGCCGCCAGGTCACGCTGGCCGCTCTCTATTACCTGCTGGCCGCGCTGGCGGTCACGCTGTGGCTGTGGCGGGATCCCGCCACCCGGTCGGTGGCGGGCAACCCCAACGACACCGACCAGCTGGCCTGGTTCCTCCGCTATGACGCCACCGCCGTCGCGCACGGTCACCTGCCGGCGCTGGTGACCACGGCCATGAACGCGCCCGTGGGCGTGAACGTCATGTGGAATACGTTCATGCTGCTGCCCGGGGTGCTGCTGGCCCCGCTGACGCTGCTGGCCGGCCCGCAGACCGTGCTGAACGTGCTGCTGGTGGCGGGCTTCGCCGGGTCGGCCACGGCCCTGTTCGCGGTGCTGCGGCGCTGGGGCGTGAGCGGGCCCGCGGCCGTGCTGGGCGGGGCCGTCTACGGGTTCTCACCGGCGCTGCTCCATTCGGCCATCGGCCACGCCGACCTGCAGTTCGCGGTGCTCCCGCCGCTGATCATCGACGCCGGCCTGCGGCTGGCGCTGGGCCGGAGCCGGCCCTGGCGCGGTGGCCTGCTGCTGGGACTGCTGATCACGGCCCAGCTCCTGATCAGCGAGGAGCTGCTGCTCGACACGGCCATCGCCGCGGTGGTCCTGACCCTGGTCCTGGCGGCCAGCCGCCCCCGCGCCGTGCTGGGCTATCGAGCGCCAGCTGCGATCAAGCCGCTGGCGGGTGGCCTGGGCGCCGCCGCCGCCGTGACCGCCGTGGTCGCGGGCTACCCGCTGTGGGTGCAGTTCTTCGGCCCGCTGTACCAGTCCGGCAGCCCGTTCACCCTGGACTGGTACAAGAACGACCTGTCCTCGCTCGTGGTCCCCTCGTCCGTGCTGCTGTTCCATACCCGAGCCAGCGCCGCCGAAGCGGCCCGGTTCCAGGGCCACCTGCCGGAGTATCTGGGGTACCTGGGCTGGCCGCTGATCGTGCTGCTGGCGGCGGCCGCGGTGGCCTGCTGGCGGCGGCTCCCAGCGCGGGCGGTCGCGGTCACCGCCGCGGTTCTGCTGGTCTTCTCCCTCGGCGGCACGCTGATGTCCGGCGGCCACGAGCATCACGCGATCAAGCTGCCCTGGTACTGGCTGCAGAGCCTGCCGGTGCTCAGCGCCGCCCTGCCGGACCGGTTCTCGATCGTGGCCGACGGGATGGCCGCCGTGCTGCTGGCCTTCGCCGTTGACGCGGCGATCCCGGCCGTGGCCCGGCTGGTGTCCCGCTGGCTCCCGCGGCTCGCCGTCGGCCGCCGGCCAGCCGCGGTGGTGATGTGCTGCGCGGTCCTGGCGCTGCTGCCGATCGTGCCCCGGCCGCTGCCCGCGGACAAGGTGACACCGGTGCCGGCCGGCTGGACCACGGTGCTCGCTGCGCTGCGGCTGCCCGCCTCGGCGCCCGTGCTGGTGGTGCCGCTGCCGATGTCAACGTTCACCGAGCCGCTGCGCTGGCAGGCCGACAGCGGCGAGCCCCGCTCCCTGGTCGGCGGCTACTTCATGGGCCCGAACGCCAGCGGGCGCGGCTACATCGACGGGACAGGCACGCCCCCGGCCGCCCTGTACCTGAACGCCGTGTGGCTCCGGTCCAGCCAGGGCCTGCCCACGGCCCTGGCGGGCAACGTCCCGCCCAGCGCGTACCGCGGCAACCCGCGCTATATCCAGATCAGGAAGGTGACCGACGCCAGGATGCGGCAGCAGATCCGCACCTGGCGGGTGTCAGCCGTAGTCGCGGTGACCAGACCGGGCTCGCCCCTGGCCCGGTACCTGACCGCCCTCCTCGGCCACCCCGCCGCCACCGCTGGAGACGTGGTGGCCTGGCGTATCCACCACACCTAGCTGCCGTACCCCTCATCCCCACCTCGCGGTATGAGAGGCTGCCGGGATGCTGGCGTTGAGCATCGCGTGCCTGCTGGCCTCCCTGGTGTGGGTCTATCTGGTCGCCGGGCACGGCGCGTTCTGGCGCGCGGCCGAGTGGCTGCCCGCCACCCAGGGCGAACCCGGATCCTGGCCGGCCGTGGCCGCGGTCATCCCGGCCCGGAACGAGGCGGGCATGCTGCCGGTCACGCTGCCCGCCTTGCTCGGCCAGGACTATCCCGGCCCGCTGAGCGTGGTCCTGGTCGACGACGGCAGCACGGACGGTACCGCCGAGGTCGCCACCAAGCTGGCCGCGGAGGCAGGCCGGCCGCTGCGGGTGGTGGCCGGCACCGCGAAGCCGGATGGCTGGGCCGGCAAGGTATGGGCCATGGCCCAGGGCCTGCGGGCCACGGGGGCAAGCGCCACGGAAGTAAGCGCCACGGGGGCAGGCATCACGGGGGCAAGCACCACGGAGGCAGGTGCGGTGCCGAGCACGTACGTGCTGTTCACCGACGCCGACATCGCCTGGGCCCCGGGGACGCTGCGGGCCCTGGTAGCCGCGGCCGAAGCCGACGACCGGGATCTGCTCTCGCAGATGGCGCTGCTGCGCACCGCCACCGGCTGGGAGCGGGTCATCGTGCCCGCGTTCGTGTACTTCTTCGCCCAGCTCTACCCGTTCCGCCGGGTCAACGTGCCCGGCTCACGCACGGCCGCGGCGGCCGGCGGCTGCATGCTGATCCGGCGCGCGGCCCTGGATAGGTCTGGTGGCCTGGCCCCGATCCGCGGCGCCCTGATCGACGACGTGGCCATGGGCACGATGATCAAGCGCCAGCGTGGCCGGACCTGGCTGGGGTTGTCCCGCCAGGTGGTCAGCGTGCGCCCCTATCCCGGGCTGGCCAGCCTGTGGCAGATGGTGGCCCGGTCGGCCTACACCCAGCTGAACTACTCCCCGGTCCTGCTGGCCGGGACCCTGCTCGGCCTGGTCTTCCTCTACGTGCTGCCACCGGCCGGCGCCCTGGCCGGCCTGGCCCTGCTGACCGCCGGCTCCGCCACCGCGCCCGTGATCCTGACCGCGGCCGCGGCCCTGGCCGGCTGGGCCCTGATGTCGCTGAGCTTCCTGCCCATGCTGCGCGTCTACCGGCTCTCCCCGCTGCGCGCTCCCGGCTTGCCGCTGACCGCCCTGCTCTACGCGGCCATGACCGCCGACTCGGCTCGCCGCCATTACACCGGCCGCGGCGCCGAATGGCGCGGCCGCGCCAACCCCACCCGCTGACGCCCTGCCGCACGTGATCATGACGGCGGCCGCTCTTCCTCCCGCGCGGGGCGGCAGGGATGATAATGAATCGTGACAGCGGTCCGGATCGCGATGTGGTCGGGTCCGCGGACCGTGTCCACGGCGCTGATGCGGGCCTGGGAGAACCGGCCCGACACGGTGGTCACCGACGAACCGCTGTACGCCTTCTACCTGGACCGCACCGGCCTGGACCATCCCGGCCGCGCCGAGGTGATCGCCAGCCAGCCCACCGACTGGCGGGTGGTGCTGGACCAGCAGACCGGTGGCCCGCTGCCGCCCGGCGTCACCATCAGCTACGCCAAGCACATGACGCATCACCTGCTGCCCGAGGTGGACCGGGCCGCGCTGGCCCGGCTGCGGCACGCCCACCTGATCAGGAACCCGCGTGAGCTGCTGGCCTCCTACGCCCAGGTGCGGGCCGAGCCGACCGTGGCCGACCTGGGCATCGTCGCCCAAGCGCAAATCTTCGAGGCGTTCGGCGGGCCGGTCGTGGATTCCGCCGACCTGCTCGCGGACCCCGAGGGCGTCCTGCGGGCCCTGTGCCGGGCGCTGGACGTGCCGTTCGACGGCCGGATGCTGCACTGGCCGCCCGGGCCGCGGGACAGCGACGGCGTGTGGGCGCCGTACTGGTACGGCAGCGTGCACGCTTCCACCGGTTTCGGCGCGGCCCGGTCCGGCGGACCGGCCCGGTCCGGCGGTCCCGCCCGGTCCGGCGCCCCGCCCGGGCCGCTGCCCGACAGGCTCGAGTCGCTGGCCCAGGAATGCCTGCCGTACTACACGCGGCTGCGCCAGTACCGCATCACGCCCGAGGGAGTCTGAAGATGCTGCAGGTCTTTGACGAGCGCAACCGCGACCTGATCGTCAACGTAGGCGGCCGGCTCAGCCACCGGGATCAGGCCGTCATCAGCCCGTTCGACTCCGTCGTCCAGGGGGGCGACGCGGTCTGGGAAGGCCTGCGGCTCTACGACGGGAAGATCTTCCGGCTGGATGAGCACCTGGCCCGGCTGCGCGCATCGGCCCGGGCCCTGGCCTTCGCGCAGATCCCGCCGGATGAGGAGATCACCGAGCAGATCCGGCGCACGCTCGCGGCCAACGGCATGCGCGATGGTGTGCACATCCGGCTCACGCTGACCCGCGGGGTCAAGGTCACCTCGGGCATGGACCCGCGGCTCAACCAGGCCGGCCCGACCCTGATCGTGCTGGCGGAGTTCAAGGACCCGGTCTACGACGCGGCCGGGATCACGCTGATCACCGCCAGCGTGCGCCGTTCGGCCCCGGACAGCCTGGATCCCAAGATCCACCACAACAACCTGCTGACCTCGATCCTGGCCAAGATCGAGGCGAACGTGGCCGGCGCCGACGACGCCGTCATGCTGGACCCCCGCGGCTTCATCGCCGAGACCAACGCCACCCACATCTTCATGGTCACCGGTGCCGCCCTGGCCACGCCGACCACGGTGTCCTGCCCGGAGGGCATCACCCGGGCCGCCGTGCTCGAGCTGGCCGAGACGGCCGGCATCCCGGTGCGGGAGGGCGACTACACGCTGCCCCAGCTCTACACGGCCGAGGAAGCGTTCGTCACCGGCACCATGGGCGGCCTGGCCCCCGTTACCGCCGTCGACGGCCGCCCCATCGGGGACGGCACCCCCGGCCCGGTCACCAAGCGCCTCACGTCCCTCTACGCCGACCTGACTGCCGCCACCGGCACCCCCGTCACCTGACCCGCCCCCGTCACCTGACCCACCCCGCAAGCGCGCCATCACAGGCGGCGTCCCCGGGGGGCGCCTGCGGGGGCGCCCGCGGCGGAAGCACGCGCCGGGCCGTTCGGTCATCCGGTCTTGATCTTGCCGTCCTCGAGGACGAGAACCGAGTCGGCGATGCCGATTAGGTTGGGGTCGTGGGTGGCCACGAGCGCGGTCACGCCTTCGGACTGCACCACCGTGCGCAGCAGCCGCATGATCTGCTTGGCCGTCTCCGAGTCGAGCTGGCCGGTGGGCTCGTCGGCCAGCAGCACCTGCGGGCTGCCGGCCAGTGCCCGGGCGATCGCCACCCGCTGCTGCTGGCCGCCGGACAGCTCGCCGGGCCGCTGCCGGGCATGCTCGCCCAGGCCCACGATATCCAGCATGAGCCGGACCCGCTCCTCGCGCTCCTTCGGGACCACCCCGGCGATCCGCAGCGGCACGCCCACGTTCTCCGCCGCGGACAGGATCGGGATCAGGCCGAACGACTGGAAAATGAACGCCACCGAGGTGCGGCGCAGCTGCATCCGCTCGTGCTCGGACATCGCGGTCACGTCCCGGTCCCCGACCAGGACCCGGCCGCTGTCCGGCAGGTCCAGGCCGCCCGCGATGTTCAGCAGCGTGGTCTTGCCGGATCCGGACCGGCCGCGCAGCGCCACCAGCTGGCCGGCCGGGACGGTGAAGGAGACCCCGCGCAGCGCCTGGGTCGCGCTGCGCCCGCTGCCGAACGTCCGGGTCACATCCTCCGCCGCGAGCATGCCAGCGGTGACCACGGCGCTCACTTCGCGCCCCCAGCGCCAGCGCCAGCGCCAGCGCCCGAGCCAGAGCCGGAACCAGCGCCCGAGCCGGAACCGCCGGGGCCGGCACCGGCACCAGATTCCCGGTCGTCCGGCCAGACGCCGATGTGGTCCGGCTCGGCTTCCAGCCGCACCAGGTCGTGCATGCCCAGCGGCTCGGTCATCTCCTTCGGCAGCTGCAGCCGCCCGGCCCGGTCCAGCACCGCGTACTCCACCGCGTGCTGCGCCACCTCGCCGTCGTCGCTGGTGGTGGCGCGCCGGTGTGTCTCGGTGCTGGTCCGGCCGTCCCGGATGGCGATGGTCCGGCGTACCACCGACGACACCGCCGGGTCGTGCGTGACGATCAGGACGGTCACCCCGAGCTCGGCGTTGGCCGTCTGCAGGGCGCCGAAAACCTCGGCCGCGGTCGCCGTGTCCAGCTCGCCGGTGGGCTCGTCGGCCAGCAGCACCCGGGGCTCGTTGACCAGCCCGACCGCGATGGCGGCCCGCTGCTGCTCGCCGCCGGACATCTGGTCGGGCCGCCGGTGCAGGCAGTCGCCCAGGCCGAGCAGCTCGAGCAGCTCGGTGGCCCGCGCCGAACGGGCCCGGGGCCGGCCGCCACCCGCCAGCCGCATGGGCAGCTCCACGTTCTGCTGCGCGGTCAGGTACGGCAGCAGGTTGCGGGCAGTCTGCTGCCAGATGAAGCCGACCTCCCGGCGCCGGTAGGCCAGCCGCTGCCGGGCGTTCATCGCCGCCAGGTCGTGACCGGCGACCCGGACCGAACCGGCCGTCGGAGTATCCAGCCCGGCCAGGATGTTCATCAGCGTGGACTTGCCGCTGCCGGACGCCCCGACCAGGGCGACCAGCTCGCCGGCGTTCACCAGCAGGTCGAGCCCCTGCAGGGCCTGCACCTCGATCCCGCCCGGCGCGACGTAGATCCGGACCAGCCGGTCGCAGACGATCAGTGAGCCCGCGCCGAAGTCGCGGTGCTGCCGGGCTGACTCGGCGCCCAGGTCCGCGATGCTGGTGGCTATCTCACTCACTCCCTTAAGTTTGCCCTGAGCTTGCCGGTGACGCCGTGCCGGCGCATCGCCCGGGTCTGCCCGGCCAGCGCGGCCAGGGCCAGCGCCAGGATGGCGAGGGCGGGCAGGCCGAACGCGAGCAGATCGGGCTGGAACTGGACCGGGGCGCTGGTCCCGGTGAAGGCGGACAGGTTGATGGACGTGCCGATCAGGTGGGGCAGGACAAAGGCGCAGACGGCACCGCCCGCGATGGCGGCCAGCACGGCCGGGATGGCCTCGGTCACCACCAGGCGACCGGACCGCTCGTGCCCCATGACCGTCAGCCGGGCCAGGGTCAGCTCGCGTTCGGCCGATCCGAGGGCCAGTCCCAGAATCAGGATGAACAGGCCGAAGGCGGCCGCGGTGACCAGGGTCAGCGCGATGATCAGCGCCGCGCCATGCTGCAGCGGCGAGCTGGCCAGCGAGGCCAGCACGGTGCTGCGGTAGGTGATGATGCCGCCCGGGATCACCTTGGCGGCCACGGCGGACAGCTGGGCCTGGTCGATGGACGGCCCGTCGACCAGGGCCAGGTTGGGCGCGGACTGGCCGGAGAATCCCGGCACCGTCTCCAGCGGCATGACCACGAAGGAGCCGCCGCCCGGGTCGGCGGGTGTGCTGCCGACGGTGCCCGCGACCCGGATGCTGATCGGTCCCATCTGGAACAGGGAGCTCAGCTGGGTCGTGGCCGAGCCCAGCACGGCGGCGGCCGCGGGCGAGGCGATCACCGGGGCGGTGCTGGCCGGGGACAGCACGTGGCCGGGAGCGGCGCTGATCGCCCCCGCGGGGAAGGACGGGAACGGGGTGCCCGCGACCAGGGCCGCGTAGCTGGCCGGGTCCACCTGGGTCACCGTGACCGGCTGGCCGAAGGGCGTGACCCAGGAGGTGTTCCAGGCCTGCGCCACGTGCCGGACCCCGCGGACCTGGCTCAGGGCCCGGAGCGCGGCCGGGGTCACGACGGCCCCCGCCGAACTGGTGCTGATCTGCACGTCTGCTCCGGTGGTGTTCCAGGAGGCGGCGATCTCGCCGCGGTTGATCGCGTTGGTGACCGTGCCCGCGAACGTGGCCAGGCTCAGCGCGAGGACCAGCGCGAACGCGGGCAGCACCCCGGTCAGCGAGGACCGGGCCGCGCGGGACAGGGCCACGAAGCCGGTGGCGCCGGCGCCGCGGGCGGCCAGTACCAGCAGGCCGCGGACCACGAGCGGGTAGAGCCGCAGCAGCACCACCACGACCGGGATGGCCACCAGCACCGGGGTGATGGTCAGGTACAGGTCCGTCCCGCCGCCCGCGGGCACGCCCTGGTCGTGCAGCACGACCAGGGCGGCCACGGCGGCCAGGCACGCGGTGACCTCGATCACCACCCGGCGCCAGGCGCGGCGGGGCGCGCCGGTCTCGCCGGACAGGAT
>JBAPYC010000068.1:0-6535 GCA_049284535.1 Streptosporangiaceae bacterium | reverse complement strand
GGTGGAAGAAGCAGTAAAGCTTGCAGTCTTCGACGCTGGTCTTACCGCCGTGGGCCTGGTGGGTGACGTGGTGCACCTGGGAGGCGCAGGCGGGCTGGTCGCAGCCGCCGGGCCACTGGCAATGCTGATCCCGGGCGATCACCGCAGCGCGGATTGCAGCCGGGATATCCCGGGAGACGCCGACATCGAGCGGGAGGCTGGGGCCGGCGAGCTTGCCATCGAACTTGTGACGGCGCAGGAAGGACGCCAGGCCTCCGGGGCCGGAGACCAGACCCACCGCCTTGCCGATGATCGCCATGGCCAGCGCCTCCCGGCCCCGGTCAGTTGCTGGGAACGGCCCGGCCGGATAGTGCGCAGCTGAACTGCCACACGGCGCGGATGGCGGCTCGGCAGTGGATGGCGATGCCGGGACGGACGGTTCCTCACCATCGGCTGGTGGCTCGGCATCGGAGGGTGGCTCCGGGCTGGCGGGGTCCTCCGGGCCGTGGCAAGCGGGGCCGTGACCGGCGTACTCGAGGCACAGCCGCACCAGGTCGTCAAGCCCGGCCGGGTCGATCTCTCCGAACACGATCGGGGTGACCGACGCGTCGCAAGCGAAGGCCTGCGCGTCTTCTCCATCCAGCCACACGCCGCCATCGCCCGTCACCACGGAGGTCGCGGCCCGGTAGCCCGCCCAGCGGGCGCGCAGCCGCGCCGCCCACTGCGTCACCAGGGCTGAGCTATCCATCTCGATCAGGTCATGCAGCGAGATGTGCGCGACAACCTTGGACGGCTGGCCCGCCCGTTCGGGCACCATTCCGGCCGTCACGAGGCGCGACATCGCCTCCTCCAGCGCGTCGTGATACCGCTGTGCGTGAGTACGGTCATCGTCTGCGTCACGCGGGGCGGACAAGGCGTCCAGTACCGTACGCACCACCGCTGCGCACTGCGGCGTCAGATCGCCGCCGATCACTCCGGCGCCCTCGAAGGTGGTCTCGAGCCTGATGCCGCGGTCATCGAATGTCTGGCCGGGATCATCGTCTGAGTCGGGCACCGAGCGGGTGTAAATCTCCGCAGCCAGCCGTGCCAGATCCTCCAGATCCGCGCCGGCCAGGGCGGCGGCCAGCAAAATCGCGTCCGCCGCGGCGCGGCACTCGTCCGGGAGCTTGTCGTTCCACTGGCAGATCGCCCGGGCGAAGGACTGCGAGATCCGTCCGGCGGCCAGCTCCGCAGCGACCTGAGGGTGGGCGATTACCCGGCGGACCCAGCCCATGTGCCCGGCCGCGGCGCCCTTAGTGATCCGGGTCTTGTTCACCAGCCATGCCCGCGGACTATGGTCCGCGTCGTGCAGGTGTCCTTGGGAGGTGGCGAACGCACCCAGGATCGAGGCGCGGGCCGCGGTCCCCATCGCCTCGGCGCGCTCCAGCTTCTGCAGGCAGTGCGCCTGAGTGCCGACGGTCATCTGGGCCGCATTCGCGCTCGCGAGATAGCTCATCGCGAGGTCCAGCATCGCCGCCGCTTGCCTTGCCGTAGCTGGTGGGGTTACGACGTCCGACATATTTGCCGTCGCCTCCTTCCTGGCGGATCGACTGGGTGTACGGGCGTTGGCGAGGCTGCTCCCTTTAGGGCACTAGTCGAAGTCTGACCTTCGAAGCATCGGTCGAGATCTGAACTCTTGTTCTAGCCTAATCGGGGGCACTGACATTTCCGCGCCTGTTAGTCGACAAGGAAGGCGAAAAATATTCTCGAAATGGAGTGACGTGTGAGTTTAACGAGACACCAGCGACCGCGGGCTGCTCGTGACACAGTGGTGCGCATGTCCGGGAGCAACCCATCAGAGCAGGATGTGCTCCTCGCGGCCCTGCGGCGCGCGGAGGCGCTGGCCGCAGGCGACGAAGATGCGCTGCGGCTGCTGATGCATCCCGATCTGCAGTGGACTACCTTCCGGGGCGACGTCCTCGGCTATGAGGAGTACATCGCGGGCAACCTTCACGGCCCGCTGCGCTGGCGCGGACAGCGCCTGCAGGATGTCCAGGTAGTCATCGTCGGGGACACGGCCGTGCTGACGGCGCTGGTAAACGACGAGGTCCATCGGGACGGCCGGGACCAGACCTATACGCTGCGGCTGACCCAGACGTGGGTACGCACCGCCGAGGGCTGGCGCTGCCTGGCCGGGCACGCCAGCGCGCCGACGGAGTGAGCCTCAGCCCGGCTGGTGACGGCGGATGCGGACCGGACCGCGGGCCTCACCGATGTCGACTACGCAGCCGCGCTGGGTGACGTCTACCTCACCACGGGCGGCGAGCAGCCCGGCGGCCGCGCGCACATCGTCCATCAGGTTCCGCCAGCCGGAGGGCCGGGCGGCCCGGGCCGCGTCGGACGGGCAGATGGAGGCGCCCTCCCTGCGCTGGCCGAGCAGCCGCAGGATGACCGCTTCCAGGCCGGCCACGGACGTGTCGTCAGCCATGTTTCCCGACCGTAGCATTCAGGGCGCCGGTGTCCGGGCCCGCGGGGCCGGCACCGCCGAGACCCCCGGCGATCACCGCGGCCAGCGCGTCGGGCGGGACCACCGGCTGGCCAGGTTCGTCCAGCAGCGGGGCGACGCTCGCTGCGATGGTGAGCAGCCGGGCGGCCGCGTCGTGCTCCGGCCCCGGTTCGCCCGGGTGGCCGCTGGCGCGGGCCAGGTACTGGCTGACGCAGCTGGTGATGGTTTCGTGCAGTTCCCGGGCGCGCTGGCGGACCTCGGGGTGGGCGGCCATCTCCTGGAGGACAACCCGGCGGACCGGCGACGGCCGGCCCAGGACCGCGGTCAGGGCCAGCCACAGGTCCGCGATGGCCTGCTGCAGGCTAGCCCCGGGCACAGGAGCCGGCAGCAGCCCGTCCAGCGCCGTGACCGCGTCGTCCCGGATGACCGCCAGCAGCAGGTCCATCTTGGTTTTGAAGTGATAGAAGATGAGCCCGTGCGGGACCTGCGCGGCGGCGGCGATCTGCGCCGTCGAGGTGCGGTCGAAACCCTGCTCGGCGAACAGCGTCCGGGCCGCGGCCAGGATCCGGCCGCGGCCCTGGCCTCCTGTCATCAGGACCTCGCCGCCATCAGGACCTCGCCGCCATCAGAACTCAGTGACGCCGGCGTCCGGGGCGATCTCGTGCGCGGTGATGAACTTGGACTCGTCCGAGGCCAGGAACAGCACGGTGTCCGCGACGTCCTCGGGCTGGGTGACGTCGACAGGCAGCATGTTCATGAACATCGGGGCCAGCCGCTGGTATCCGGCGATGGCCGCGCCGATCTCTTCCTGCATGCGTCCTGAGCCCATGGGAGTGTTCACGCCGGTGGGGTGCACGCTGTTCACCCGGATGTTGTGCTGGCCGAGTTCGGCCGCGAACGCTTTGGCCATGCCGCGCACAGCGAACTTACTGGTGGTGTACGGGACCATGAAGGGCTGCACCTTCAGGCCGGCCGCCGAGCTGATCAGGATGACTGACCCGCCGCCCGCGGCCACCAGGTGCGGCGCCCCCGCCATGACCGTGTTCCAGGTCCCGGTGACGTTGGTGCTGATCGTGTCCTCGAAGATCTTCGGCGTGACCTGGTCCCAGGCCTTGGGCACGCAGATGCCGGCGTTGGCCACGATCACGTCCAGCCGGCCGAGCTGGGTGACCGCACCGTCGACCACACCGCGCAGGGCGTCCAGGTCCCGGATGTCCACGGTCCCGGAGATCACCCGCCGTCCGGTCTTCTCGATCAGCTGGACCGTCTCGGCCAGGTCCTCGGGCGTGGCCGAGTCATAGGCGACGCTGGGCAATGGCGCGCACACGTCCACCACGATCACGTCCGCGCCCTCGGCCGCCAGCCTCAGCGCGTCCGCCCGGCCCTGTCCGCGCGCTGCCCCGGTTACCAGCGCGACCTTGCCCGTTACCCGATCACCCATCGCTGCCGTCGCTTCCTGCCCGCCCGTTCGGTGCGAGGCTCTTGATTAGACTGAGTAGCCAGTCAGTTTACCGCACATGAACTGGGATATTTCTGGCGGGGGTGTCGGGCCAGGATTGGCGGCAGGAGTGGCGGGGGCAGGGTGCTGGGGGCGGTGTTAGGGCAAGGTGCAGGGTGCGGGTGCTGACGTCGGTCACGCCGCCGTCATCTCTACACCACCGGCACCTTCACCCCCGGCAGCGTCAGCCGGACGGCGGTCTCGGGCGCGAGCTTGCGAACGGCGTCGGCGAAGTGCCGGGGATCCGGGTCGGACTGGGTGATCAGCCGGTCACCGAGCCAGCCGCTGGTGAACGCGTAGTGGTGCGGGATGGCCAGGGTGGGCTTCAGGATGGCGGTGAGCTCGGCGGCCTCAATGGCGTTCATCACCACCTGCTGGCCGTTCATGGGCCGGATGCACAGTCCGTTGGTCGGCAGCAGGGCCAGGTCGAAGTGGCCGAACCGGCCGGGCAGTTCGGTCAGCTCCGGGATGCTCAGGGTGTCGCCGCCGAAATAGACGGTGCGCTCACCGCCCTGGATGACGTAGGTGATCTCGGGCACGCCGTGCTTGCCCGGGGCCGCGGTGACGGTGAGGTCACCGATCTCGGTGTGCTGCCAGGGTTCCAGCACCCGGACGTCGGTGAACCCGTGCCCGCGGGCCGCCTCGGCCACGGTTGGCGGCACCACCACGGGAATGCCCAGGTCGTGGTACCCGGCCAGCGCGTCCAGGTCACAGTGGTCGTAGTGCTCGTGAGTGATGACCACGCCGTCAAGGACGGGCAGCTGGGCCACGGACCGGGCCACGGGTTCGCCCTGATCGTAGGTCGGGGTCACGGAGAACCACGGATCAGTGAGCAGCCGCAGGCCGCCCAGCTCGATGATGTGGCAGCTGTGCCCGATCCGGGTGACGTTCAGTTCGGTCGCCACGACGCTCCTTCTATTGCTGGCCCAGGTCGAAGATGACGCCGAGCAGTTCCTCGGGTGTCTCCACCTGCGGCATGTGGCCGGTACCGGACATCAGCGTGAAATGGGCGCCGGGGATCGCGGCGGCCAGGGCCCGGCCGTAGTCGGGGCCGGCGATCCCGTCCGACTCGCCCCAGATCACGTGCACGGGCAGGTCCAGCTCCTTGAGCCGGTCCAGCAGGGTCGGGTCGCTCATGGACGGGCCGGCGTAGGCCACCAGCGCGCCCATGTTGGCCTGCACCATCTCCGGTGACGGTCCGGGTGCGTCTGGGTCGCGGACCGCGCGGCTGGGATCGTGGAAGGACAGCGCGGTCAGCTGCTGCGGACCCAGCCCGGATACGTCGGTAGCGGGGTGCGCTGGAATGTCGGCGCCCACCGCGTCGATCAGAATGGCCCCGCTGACACGCGGGCTGCCCAGCAGGGCCAGCTCGGCCGCGATCCAGCCGCCGATGGAGTTCCCGATCACGGTGACGTCCCAGACACCCAGCCGGTCGAGCAGCTCCGCGTACAGCCGGGCCAGGTCACCGA
The DNA here is from genome assembly GCA_049284535.1 of Streptosporangiaceae bacterium. Lineage (GTDB taxonomy): Bacteria > Actinomycetota > Actinomycetes > Streptosporangiales > Streptosporangiaceae > Palsa-504. The sequence goes on along the minus strand of JBAPYC010000068.1, from coordinate 1,104 downwards.
CGCTGCTCAGGCCGTCGGGACGGGGCGTCCCGTTGAATCCCGGGTGGGTCGGCACGATGACACGGGCGCGCTTGCGGGCGGCCAGCAGGTCACCGAACGCAGCCACCGAGGCCGGTCCGGCACCGCCATGCAGCAGCAGGAAAGGCTGGACCCGGTCCCGTTCGCTCACCGTGACCGCGGCCTGTCCCCCGCCCGGCAGATCAAGGTCGTAGCGGGCCGCTACCGGGGCCCAGCGAATCTCGGAGGGTGTCGTCATCATCGTCCTTAGTCTCAGTGCCGGGCTACGTACACAGGATGCTTGAATGATTGCGTACCGACGGTCGGGTGAGGAGAAGCCAGTTCATCATGGGACCCGCACCACCACCCTCGGGCGCAGCCGCCCGCCGGGCCGGGCTCGCTGATTTCCTGCGGGCACGCCGGGGGGCGATCACCCCGGCCGACGTCGGCCTGCCGGACGACGGACGGCGGCGCACCCCCGGGCTGCGGCGCGAGGAGGTCGCTCAGCGTGCTGGGGTCGGCCTGTCCTGGTACACCTGGCTCGAGCAGGGCCGGGACATCACCCCGTCCGCTCAGGTTCTGCTGGCCCTCAGCCGGTCCCTTCAGCTCAGCCCGTCCGAGCAGGATCACCTGTTCCTGCTGGCTGGGGTGGCTCAGCCGGACTCCCCCGGCCCGGCCGAGACCGGGATCGACGAGGAGACGGTGGCCCTGGTCAACGCGCTGGAGCCGCACATCGCCTACGTGCTCAGCCCGCGTTTCGACGTGCTGGCCCACAACCGCGGGGCCGAGATCATCATGAGCGAGCTGTTCACCGCACCGCCGGCGCAGCGCAACATGCTGATGTACATGTTCGACGGCCGCCTCGACTGGAGCCAGAATCCGGAGGCGTGGGAGGTCACGGCCCGGGCCAACCTGCTGGACTTCCGGACCGAGTACGACCGGCACCCCGACGACCCGGCGTACCAGCAGCTGATCGACTACCTGACCCGCCGCAGCGACGCGCTGCGGGGCTGGTGGTCCGAACACGAGGTGCAGGCACCGGAGCCCGTTCGGAAGACGATCATGCACGCCACGCTGGGACCGCTGCACCTGCTGCAGTCCCAGGCC
>JBAPYC010000067.1:0-3444 GCA_049284535.1 Streptosporangiaceae bacterium | reverse complement strand
TCCCCAGCGTGCTCGCCGCCCAGCGCGCAGCCGAACAGCCCACCGCCGCCCCGAAGTAAGCCGCGACCCCGAAGCGAGCCGCGACCGCAGTTAGTCGCCGCCCCGAAGCGAGCCGCCGCCCCGAGCCGGCCAGGCTGCACGGCGCCCCCGCTCAGCAAGCGACCACCAGCCGAAACGACCAGCCCCGGCAGCCCCTTCCGTAACAAGCCCCGCTATCTTCCGTCGATTTGGGGTGCCATGACACCCCAAACTGCCGAAAGATACCCAGCTCGCCTGCCCACCCGGCCGCCGGAGCCGCGGCGACGCCCCGGCGGCCAACCACCAGCAACCCGCCGAAGCCCCGCCACCAACCACCAACCAGCCGCCAACCGTCAACCAGATAACGCGTCGTCGCGCTGCTTACGCAGCCCGTCCAGGTAGGCCTCGCACTCGGCATAGTCCGGCAGCAGCCCGGCGGCGCGCGCCTCGCCCAGGATGGGCGCGTCCGCGTCCTTGGCCGACAAGATGGGCTCGACGTCCGAGGGCCACTGGATGCCGATGGCCGGATCGAGCGGGTTCACCCCGTGCTCGCGACCCGGGGCGTACGGCGTGGAGCACAGGTACAGCACGGTGGCCTCGTCGCTGAGTGCGGTGAAAGCGTGGCCCAGCCCTTCGCAGATGAACAGCGACCGCCGCTCGGCATCGTCCAGCCGCACCGCTTCCCACCGGCCATAGCTCGGCGAGCCCACCCGGACATCCACCACCACATCCAGGATCGCGCCGCTGACGCAGCTGACGTACTTGGCCTGACCAGGCGGGACGTCGGAGAAGTGGATCCCGCGGATCACGCCCCGGCGGGACACCGAGCAGTTGGCCTGGGCGGTCTGCGGCCAGTAGCCCGCCGACCCGGCCACCTCTTCGGCCCGGAACTGCTCCAGGAAGTAGCCCCGATCATCGGTGTAGAGGTCGGGCGTGAACATCCAGGCTCCGCCGATGCTGATCGGCTCCATGGCGCTCCTGTTCTGTCGACCCTCGTTCTTTGGTCCCTGGCCGGACCCTATCGCTAAGCTTCACCTCGACCGCACCGAAGGCGAACCGCGGGCGAAGCGAAGGCGAGAGGACGGCTGAAGTTGTCGAACGTGAAGTCACGGGCGGTCAGCCCCGCCCCGGCGCCGGGCAACAACACTGCGCCGGGCAACAACACTGCGCCGGCCAACAACACTGCACCGGGCAAGGACACTGCGCCGCGCAACAACACCGAGGCGTACGCGCTGACCGACGCGCCGCCCGCGGCCGAGTGCGCCTGGTGCGGGCACGAGTTCGGCGCCGCCGACCAGCGGCTGACCGGGCGGGTCCGCTGCTCGGTCTGCGGCGTTGCCACCACGTCGCCGTGGCCGAGCGACGAGCAGCTGGGGGCGGCCTATGCGCGCTGGTACCGGCCGGCCGAAGGCCGGTTCTCCGGCCTGGGCGACAAGGTGCTGCAGCGCACCCGCTCGGCCCTGGCCAGCCGGCTGGACAAGATCCTGCCGCCCGGCCCCGTGCTGGACGTGGGCGCCGGCGACGGTACCCTGGTCCGCGCGTTCGTCCGGCACGGGCGCGAGGCGGTCGGCCTGGAGCCGTACTCCGACGGCCCGCACATCCGCAAGGCCGAGGTCGAGGAGGTGGACGGCCAGTGGTCGGCCGTCATCTTCTGGCACTCGCTGGAGCACCTGCGCCGTCCGGGCCGCGCGCTCCGGCACGCGGCCGGGCTGCTGGCTCCCGGCGGCACGCTGATCGTGGCCGTGCCCAACGCCACCAGTCTGCAGGCCCGGCTGTTCGGCGACCGCTGGCTGGCCCTGGATCTGCCCCGGCACCTGGTCCACCTGAGCCCGCAGGCCCTGATCGGCGAGATCGAGTCGCTGGGCCTGAAGGTCGAGCGGGTCAGCTACCTGCGCGGTGGCCAGGTGACCTTCGGCTGGGTGCACGGCCTGGTCAGCCAGCTGCCCGGCCACCCCGACCTGTACGACGCCATCCGCCGGGGCGAGGCCCAGCAGTCCGCGCAGACCCCGGCGCGGCGGCTGTACGCGCTGGACGGCGCGGCGGCCGTGCTCCCGCTCAGCCTGGTCGCCACCGGTGTCGAGGTGGCGGCCCGCTCGGCCGGCACCGTCTACGTCGAGGCCCGCCGCCCAGCTAACCCCGGCAACCCATAAGACAGAACGGGCACGCGGTCTGTCTCGCCGCACAGCCGTCACATATCCTCGGTGGCGCAACAGCGGTGAGGAGGAGCGGCGTGCGGGCGGAAGATCCCGAAGGCCTCAAGCGCGGCGACGTCGCGCCCGGATGGGGCAGCGACGCGCTGGCCGGCCTGCTGAGCCGCCTCGGCCTGCCGTACGTGGCGCTGGTTCCCGGCTCGAGCTATCGCGGGCTGCACGACAGCCTGGTCAACTACAACGGCAACCGGGACCCGCAGATGCTCGTCTGCCTGCACGAGGAGCACGCGGTGGCGCTCGCGCACGGCTACGCCAAGGTGACCGGGCGCCCGCTCGCCGTGGCGGTGCACGCCAACGTGGGCCTGATGCACGCGGCCATGGCCATCTACAACGCCTGGTGCGACCGGGTCCCGATGCTGATCATCGGGGCTACCGGCCCCGTCGACGCGGCCCGGCGGCGGCCCTGGATCGACTGGATCCACACCTCCACCGATCAGGGCGCGCTGATCAGGCCCTACACCAAGTGGGACGACCAGCCCGCCTCGGTAGCGGCGGCACTGGACTCGCTCGCCCAGGCGCATGAGATCACGGTGGCGGCACCGTCCGCGCCGGTCTACGTCTGCCTGGACGTGACCGTGCAGGAGCAGCCGCTGCCGGACCCGCTGCCGCTGCCCGAGACCGGCCGGGACGCCTCGCCGCGCGCGCCTGGGCCGGACGCGGACGCGATCCGGGCCACGCTGGACCTGCTCGGCCGGGCCCGCCGGCCGCTGTTCCTGCTCGGCCGCCTCGGCCGCGGCGAGCCAGACTGGGACCGCCGGGTCGCCCTGGCCGAACGGTACGGGGCGCGTGTCCTCTCCGACCTGAAGAACGGCGCGGTCTTCCCGACCGGGCACCGGCTGCACCCCGCCTCGCCGGGCATCTTCCTGCCGCCCGCGGCCGCGGAACTGATCGGCACGGCCGACCTGATCCTGAGCCTGGACTGGGTCGACCTGGCCGGGACCCTGTCGGCCGCGGCCACTCACGGCCATCCGGCCTCGGCCCAGATCATCTCCTGCACCACCGACGGCGCGCTGCGCAACGGCTGGGCGCTGGACTCCTTCGGCCGCGCCGCGGTCGACCTGACCATCCCTGCCGACCCCGACCGGCTGGTTCAGGCGCTGCTGGCAGCGGACGAGCCGGCCCACCCAGACGACGCCTGGCCGGCCCCCCCAAGCCCCGCCCCAGCCAGCACGGTCTCACCCAGCCCCGCTCCGGCCAGCCCCGCCCCGGCTAGCCC
>JBAPYC010000066.1:0-10405 GCA_049284535.1 Streptosporangiaceae bacterium | reverse complement strand
GCTGGGCGCTTCGCGGGTGTGCCTTGCCGTCGAATTCACCGTGCGCACCGTGGTCCTCGCCCTGCGGATCATCCACTGGGTCCCACAGGTTGCCGGACTGGCCGCTCTCGCGCTCGCTGGTCTGCTGGGAGTTATATCCCGTCTTGGCCAGGTACCGGTCGAGCAGCGCGGGCGCCACCCGGTTGCCCAAGATGGTGGCCGCCGTGCTGGCTCCGACGAAGTATTGCTTGCGGCGGGGATGATCGGCGGCGTACAGGACGCCACGGGCCGCGACCTCGGGCTGGTAGATCGGCGGGACGGGCTGCGGGTGCCGCGGCAGCCGCGACCGGACCCAGGAGAACTGGGGCGTGTTCACCGCGGGCATCTGCACCACCGTTATATGCACGCCGGACCTGTCGTGCAGGAGCTCGCAGCGCAGCGAGGAGGTGAAGCCGTTGATTGCGTGCTTGGCGCCGCAGTAGCCGGACTGCAGCGGGATGCTGCGGTCGCCCAGCGCCGACCCCACCTGCACGATGGCACCGCGGTCCCGCGGGCGCATCCGGGCCAGGGCGGCCATGGTCCCGTGCACAAAGCCCAGATAGCTCACCTCGGTGATCCGCCGGAACTCCTCCGGCGAGATCTGCGCGAAGGGGGCGAACACCGACGCGAACGCCACGTTGACCCATACGTCGATCGGGCCGAAGGTGTCCTCGATCTTCTGGGCCGCCGCGTCGACCTGCGCGAAGTCAGCCACGTCAGCCGGCACCGCCAGGGCCTTCCCGCCGGCCTGCTCGACGTCGCGAGCAGCGCCGTCCAGTCCGGCATGGCCGCGGGCGATCAGGCCGACGTTCGCGCCACGCTCGGCGAACAGGCGCGCTGTAGCCCGGCCGATGCCGGCGCTTGCCCCGGTAATGGCAACCGTCTGAGTCACATGTCCTCCCTCGGTGAGTTCGTCGCCGGCTACCCGTGACCCCGGCCGGGAAACGGACGGCGGCCACCTGCCCTGTAGACGGCGCTGCGGTACAGGGCTGCGGTACAGGCAAGCCCAGCCGAGAGATGGCGGAGTTACGCGGCGATGATGCGCTTGCGTGCCCCGGCCGCGCGCCGCTGGCGGCGGCGCTCGCGCTGCCGGTCCTCCGGTGTGGTCCCGCCCCAGATGCCGTACACCTGGTCGTGGGACATGGCGAACTCCAGGCATTGCTGGCGCACGCCGCAGTCCGCACAGATCATCTTGGCCCGGGATATCTGCTTCTCGGCGGGTCCGGCCGAGGAGATCGGGAAGAACAGATCGGGATCCGCGGACAGGCAGGCGCCTGCCGACCGCCAGTTCATGTCAAACCCGGTCGCGGTCATCGACTGTCCTCCAGGCTCTGAGCTGGTTCACGGCAGTGGGACGTCCGGCCGTGCCGGGCTGCCCGTTGCTCGAATAGTGCTGTCCGATTCCCCCCGGGCCAGCCGCTTACACCTGTGGGCGGGAAGAATTTTGCCCACGGGCAGGCGCGGGCGGCCGGCGGCCGCCCGGCGCGCTGGGCGGCGGTTTGCGGTGCGCGCTGTGCGGTAGTCGGGGTCTCCTGCTTTTACCCGGGAGGATGCCGTGGCCGGACCCGTCGTGACGGCGCTTGAGGGCGCCGTGTATGTCATTCCCACTGACGCGCCCGAGGCGGACGGCACGCTTGCCTGGGACAAGACCACGATGGTGCTGGTCACCGCGCGGGCTGGCGACCAGCACGGCATCGGCTGGAGCTACACCTCGGCCGCGGCGCGGGACGTCATCACCGAGGTGCTGGCCGCGGTAGTGACCGGGCGCAGCGCCCTGGACATCGCGGGCGCGGCCGAGGCCATGGCGCGGCAGGTTCGCAACATCGGCCGGCCGGGGATCGCGGCCATGGCCATCTCCGCGGTGGACATCGCCCTGTGGGATCTCAAGGCGCGGCTGCTCGGCCAGCCGCTGTCCGCGCTGCTCGGCCGGGCCCGCGAGCACGTGCCCGTCTATGGCAGCGGCGGCTTCACCAGCTATGACGCCACCCAGACCCGGGAGCAGCTGTCCGGCTGGGTCGACCGGCAGCGCATCCCGCGGGTCAAGATCAAGATCGGCGAGTCGTGGGGCGGGGACGAGCGCCGGGACCTGGCCCGGACCGAACTGGCCCGCGAGGTAATCGGCCCGGATACCGAACTGTACGTCGACGCGAACGGCGGCTACACGGCCGGCCAGGCGGTCCGGGTGGGCGAGCGCCTGGCCGGGCTAGGGGTGACCTGGTTCGAGGAACCGGTGTCCTCGCAGGATCTGGCCGGGCTGGCCGCGGTGCGGCGGCAGGTGCGGCCCGACGTCACGGCCGGGGAGTACAGCTGGTCGCTGGCGGACTCGGCACGGCTGATCGAGGCCGGGGCCGTGGACTGCCTGCAGCTCGACGTGACCCGGTGCGGCGGCGTCACCGAGTTCCTGCGCGGCGCGGCGCTGGCGGCCGCCCACAACCTGCAGGTCTCCGCGCACTGCGCGCCGAACCTGCATGCCCATGTGGGCGCGGCCGTGCCCAACCTGCGGCACGTGGAGTACTTCCACGATCATCAGCGCATCGAAGGGCTGTTCTTCGACGGGACGCTCGATCCGGCCGGCGGGGCCATGACCCCTGACCAGGGCCGGCCAGGGCTGGGGGTGACTCTGCGCGAGGCGGACACGGAGCGTTACCGGCGCGGGTGACGCCGGGCCGGCCCGGCACCGCAGCCAGGGCCGGCCACACACGGGATCTTGTCGTCCGGACCCGATTTCGATGTGACGAGCATCACATCACCTTACGTTTATTCGCCCTGTGCCGGGCACACCCTACTCGTCCGCAATTCCCTGGGTCTCGAGGAGGCCATCTTGACGAGGGCAACCCTCCAGCAGCCGCCCGCGAGCACCGCGGCTGGCGGCACAGCCCCCGGCACCGCCCCGGACACCAGCGTGCATCAAGGAACACGCGCGGAGCTCAAAGAGCTCTCTGACAACGCCCTGCTCGGCAAGGTCCGGGCGCTGCCCCGGGACAACGAGCTGCGCGCCGCCGCCTGCGAGATTCTCGTGGAGCGGTACCAGAAGCTCGTCCGCTCGTGTGTCCGCCAGTACCGCGGCAGCCCGGAGCCCACCGAAGATCTCATGCAGGTCGGGTACGTCGGCCTGCTCAAGGCCATCAATAACTACGACCCCGAGGTCGGCGACAGCCTCTCGGCCTACGCGCAGCCCTGCGTCAGCGGCGAGATCAAGCGGCACTTCCGGGACAAGCGGTGGCAAATCCACGTGCGCCGTTCCGCCCAGGAGCTGCTGCTCGAGCTGCGCAAGGCCACCGAGGAGCTCACCCAGCAGCTCGGCCGGTCGCCGACCGAAGCCGAACTCGCCGAGCGGCTCGGCGTCAGCGCCGATGACATGCAGGAGGCGCGCCAGGCGGACCTGGTATTCAGTACCTACTCCCTTGATGCCCCGCTGTCGGACCGGGAAGACCCCGCGCTGCTGGCGGACATGCTCGGCGACGATGACCCGGGCCTGGCCCACACGCTCGACATGGAATCGGTCAACGCGCACTGGGAGGAGCTGCCCGAACGGGAGCAGCGCATCCTGGTCATGCGCTTTTACGGCAACCTCACCCAGACCGAGATCGGTGAGCGGCTCGGCATCTCCCAGATGCACGTGTCCCGGCTCCTCGCGCGGGCCCTGGGCCACCTGAAGGCCAAACTGCTCGACGCGGCCGACCCCGGCGACACCCCCCACCCAGCTGCCACCGCCTGACCCCCGTCGGGGTCGGCAGCGAAAGGACCACCATGAAAACCGGTATGGGACTGGCTCTCATCGCCGTCGGCGCGATTTTCGCGTTCGCGGTGACAACCAATACGTCGGTCTTCAACCTTCACACGGCCGGCTACGTCCTCATGATCATCGGCATTATCGGGATCGCGATCCCGCGGGCCGGCTACGCCCGGGTTGGGCGCCGCGTGTTCACGCGGCAGACCCAGTGGCGCCCGAACTCCCGGGTCGAGGACGTCACCTACCCGACCTACGTCAACCGGAACCCGGCCAGCACCCGGGTCCAGGCGGGCCTGCCCGCCCCGGCCAGCCCGGAGGCAGCCAGCCGCGTCGACGCCACCCGGGACCTCACCACCGAGGTCCGTCCCGTTGGCGAGCAGGAGGTCGTTGAGGACGTCTATGACGAATGAGCTCTGTGAGTAGCAACTCCGTGATCAGCACTGTGATTTGCAACCGGGGCGCCAGGAGCGCCCACAACTAAAGGTGGCGCGGTCGGGGGGGCCTCGCCCATGAAGCGAACCCAGCCGTTTGAACCCCCTTAGGAGAAAGTCATGGTACTCACGCTGTCGGTCATCATCTGGTGGATCCTTATCGGTCTCGTGGTCGGCGCGGTGGCACGCCTGGTCATTCCGGGCCGCCAGCACATCGGGATGCTGCTCACCATCTTGATCGGGATCGTGGCCGCCATTGTCGGCGGCATCATCACCGCCGCCCTGCTCGGAGCGGGGCACACCATCATCACGTTCATCGTCGCCGTGCTGCTCGCGGCGCTGGCCGTCAGTGCCTTCACCACCCGCGGCTACGGGTCCTCGCGCGTGCGCAGCTACCGCCGCCGCCGTCCCGCCCGTCGCTGGTAAACCGAGGTCGCTGGTCAACCTAGGCCACACGATCCGCCGGGGCGCCTTGCCCCGGCGGATCCTTGCGTTCTCGCCCGGTCTCGCCGCTCCCGGCCCGGTAGCATAAGGGCGGGCCGCGGACACCTGGACTCGCGCCGGGCCCGGATCCGCCGTCCGACGGGCCATCACCGGGGGCGGCCGCATTTACCCGGGATAATCAGGAGACATGCCGCAAGACAGCTGGCCGAACGGCCTGTATGCCGATGCCGCCGAGCTGGCCGGGCGGGGCGAGGACCTCCGCCAGGCCGCGGCGATGCCCGGCGCTGACCCGCAGGCGCTGCTCGAGGCCGCGTTCGCGGAACTCGACGCCGCGGTTGAGGTCCTCACCAAGCTGGTTCAGGCCGATGCCGGGGAACCGGGCCCGGCGCTGCCTGCCGCGCTCGGCGCCGAGCGCAGCCTGCTGCGGGCGGTGTTCCACCACACCCCGGCCGCCCTGTTCGTGCTCGAGCCCGACGGCATCATCCGGCGCGCCAATGCCATGGCCGGGGACCTGATCGGCGCGCCGCCCGGCTATGCCACCGGCAAGCCGCTGACCGTGTTCGTCGATCTCGCCTCGCGTGCCGCGGTGCAGAGCCAGCTCGCCGCGGCCGCACGCACCGGGACAGCCCGGCACGTCGACGGCAAGCTGCTCACCCCGGCCGGCCCGGCCGACGTGACCCTGACCGCGCACGTCATCACGCCGCAGGACGGCGCCCGGTTCCTCGTGGTCATGGCCGGCGGCGCAGCCAGGCGGGCGGGCGGGAAACGTCAGGAGATCGGCGCCGTCCCGGCCGGCCCGATCCAGGCCATGGCGCGCCGGATGGACATGATCACCACCGTCACCCGGCTGCTGCTGGACAACAGCACGTTCAGCGAGGCGGTCACCCTGCAACGCTGCGCTCGCCTGCTGGCTGGCGACGTCGCCAGCTGGGTCATCGTCGATATCGAGCGGGACGGCCAGCTGCGGCGTCAGTTCGTCGTCGGCCCGCAGGACAGCCCGGCCGGCGAGCTGTCCCGCCGGGTCCGTGCCGTCGACCCTGAGCCCGGTTCGGTAACCGCCCAGGTCCACGCCGCGGGCCGGTCCGTGGTGGTCGCGCACGCGGACGACACCGCCAGCCTGGGCACGGACCCGGACGGGACGCCCCTGTTGCTGCTGATCGGTGCGACCTCGCTGCTCAGCGTCCCGATCCGCGATGGCGCCACCGGCTACGGCGTGCTGACGCTGGCCCGGCAGGCGCCGGAGGGCCGCTTCGAGCTGGCTGACCTGGCCCTGGCGCAGGAGCTTGGCCAGCACCTGGGCGTGGCCATCCGGGTCGACCGCATGTTCCGGCACCGGTCGGCGGTCGCCGAGGCGCTGCAGTCGAGCCTGCTGCCCGCGCGCCTGCCCGACGTCCCCGGTATCGACCTGTCCGCGGCCTACCTCCCGGCCAGCGAGGGGCTTGAGGTCAGCGGCGACTTCTACGATGTGTTCCCGGTCGTCGGCGGCTGGGCCATCACCGTCGGCGACGTGTGCGGCAAGGGCCAGGAGGCGGCCGCGATGACCGCGGCCGCCCGGCACGCAATCCGCGCCGTGGCGCACTGGAACCCCGATCCGGTAGACGTGCTGGCCAAGGTGAACGAGGTCATCCTGGCCGGCGACTACGAGGACCGTTTCGTCACCGCCAAGCTGGCCTACCTGCACCGGGACGGCGACCGCGTGCGGGTGGACCTGGCCAGCTCCGGCCACCTGGGCCCGGCCGTGGTCCGGCCGGATGGCCGCGTCGACGTGCTCGACGGCGGGGGCCTGCCGCTGGGCCTGTTCCCGGACGCCGAGCCGGCCCGCGAGAGGATCGACCTTGGCCCAGGCGACCTGCTGTTCTTCTACTCCGATGGGGTCACCGAGGCCCGCAACCCTGACCTGGAGTACTTCGAGGACCGGCTGGCCGACGAGCTAGCCGGGACGGCGGGCCGCTCGGCCGCCGAGACGGTGCGGATGGTGCAGGGCCTGGTGGCCAGCTTCGCCCAGGACGACCTGCGAGACGACATGACCATCCTGGTCGCGAAGGTGACCGCCGCCGAAGAGGCCGGTTAACCCCTGGCCCGGGGCAGCACCTCGCGGCCGAAGAAATCGAAGAACGCCTCGGGCGCCCCGCCCACCTGCTGGACGTAGACCTCGTCGAAGCCGGCCTCGGCGAACTCGCGCAGCGCGGCGAGGTGGACGGCCGGATCGGGGCCCCAGCACGCCTTGAGGCCGCCCTGGACGGGGCGGTCGCCGCCGCCGGAATCGCGGTACAGGCGGACCATGTCCGCGTCGGGCATCACGCTCATGTACCCGTCGGCGATTCGCGCCGCGAGCTGGGTGGCCTGCTCACCGAAGCCGGACAGGTAGATAGGCGGCGGGTTGGCGGGCAGCGAGTAGAGCCGCGCCGTCTCGGCGGTGTAGTACTTCCCGCGGTGATTGACCTGGCGGCCGGTGAACAGCTCCCTGATCAGGCCGACAGCCTCCTCGAGCATGTCGAGCCGCTCGGGCAGGTCACGGCCGTGGTGATGGGCAGGGACGTGGCCTGGGAGATCGCACCGATAACCGACCAGACGAAGCTGGACTGGCCCTGCTCGTCCAGCCAGGGATGGAAGTGATCGGAAATCCACAGGGCGTCGAAGCCTGCCCGTTCGGCCATGACGGCCTGCCGGACAAGCTCGGCGGGATCATATTCTTCGGACGGCCGCAGGCCGGCCTCAGGCGCTGCGTGACCTGCGGGAGCCGCTTTTGGCGCCCGGGGTCGCGCGGCTGTTCCCCTGGCCCGGGCTGGCGCCCGCCGGGGCCGCGGCCCGGCTGCTCCTGCCGTCCTCGCTGCCGTAGGCGGCTACTACCTCGCTGGCCACCTCGGTGACCTTGACGTGCCGGCGCTGCGATTCCTGGCGCAGCCGCTGCAGGGCCTCGTCGGCATCACAGCCCAGCGCGTGCATGAGGATGCCCTTGGCCTGGTCGACCACCGACCGCGCCACGACGGCGTCCTTGAGCTGGCTGGCGGTACGCTGTGCCTGGTTGTAGGCGGTGGCGTTGGTGAGCATGGCCCCGCCGAACTCGGCGAGCATGTCGGCCATTGGGCTGGACGCGGCGTCGAGCACCCCGGGGCGCACGCCGAACAGCGACAGCACCAGCGAGCCACGGGGCAGCTCGCGGACCAGGTGCACCGAGCAGCGGACACCGCGCCGCAGCGCCGCTTCGGCAAAATCGGGCCAGCGGGTTTCACTGAGCGTGTCCGGACAGCTGACCGGCGTGCCGACCTCGGCCGCCTCGACCAGCGGGCCCCGGCCGATGGCCAGCTGCAGGTCCGCGAGCTCGGCCAGGTCCGGATGGGTGGCGGCGGCACTGACGACCTCACCGTCACGCCAGACGGCGGCATGCGCACCCGAACACGAGGGCACCTGCCAGGCGGCGAGTTCGGCCAGCCTGTTCAGCGACCTGGCTTCGCCGCCGTTGGTAAGGCTCAGCAGTTCCGCGGCCTCATGCCCGAGCTGCTCGATCGGCAACAGATCCTCCGTCCATCATTACGTTCTAGCACACCCCGGGGGGTGTCCCCGCCGTTGCGGAACTGGTCCGGGCCAGCGGGAGAAGTGCCTGCTCACTGCCGGTCGGGGTGACGTACCGGGCGGCCGGTTCGCTGCCCTGGCTGGCGCGGCCAGAAGCGGGGCACGTCGCGCCTGTGTCCCCGGCCGCTGTTTTGCCATGGGCTGTGCTGGCGGTCGCGGTCTGCGCTCCGGACCGGCACGACGCCCGTCCGGTCAGCGGTGACCCGCCATCCACCGAATAGCCGGCGTCACAGGTGGCCGTGCTGCGCGCATTGACGCCGAGCAGGGAGCCGATGAGCACCGCGGCGAACATGACCGGGATCAGCACGACCGCGTAGATGGCCGAACCTGACCGGAGCCAGCGCAGCCGCCGGGCCGGCACCCTTTCCTGAGTCACCGGCTCACCCGCGCATAGTCGCGCGAAGGTGTCGTACATCGAGCTCAGGTGGGGTTCACCGGCCCGCAGGGCGCCTTCCATGCGATTCAGGACACGCTGCTGATCAGCGGGCAGGCTCATGACACTCACATCCTCGGCGACACACTCCCGCACCGTCGGGCTGACCGGAGCGGAATTCCCGCCTACCCGGCCGGACAGCCGGCAAACGGGCGCCGGGACGGCAGCGGCAGCTTCGGAGGCGGCAGTCTCGGAGGCGGCAGTCTCGGAGGCGGCGGGCCGGGCGGGCGGGATCAGTCGCGCACCAAGGCGGTGATCTCGCTGGCGGCCCGCTGGCTGAGCGATACCCGGACCAGGGCGGCGGCGAGCCGGGCGGGCTGGCCGCTGTCCGCCAGCAGGGCGGCCAGGGATTCACGGTCGGCAGGCAGCCGGATCCGGTTCGCCCCGCTGACCACCTTGGCGTCCACGTACGGGGCGACGCTCGGCCAGACTTCCTGCGCCTCACGCAGGAAGATGCTCGCCCCGGTGGGCCCCACGCCCGGGAACTCGGTGAGCAGTGCCGTGATGCCGCTGGGGTCGCCGTCCGATTCGTCCCGCAGCCTGCGCAGGTCGCCGTGCCACTTGCTGGCCAGCAGATCGGCGCCGTCGCCGAGCTGGGTCGCGGTCTTCTCGTCGTACCGCCGGTAGTGGCCGCGGCCGAGCGCGTCGACCCGGTCCTGCCAGCTGGCCTCGCTCATGGCCCTGGGGCTGCGGTAACCGGCCGCGAAGAGCTCACGGGCGGCGGTGATCGCCGTGTCGGCCGGGATCGGCGCGCTCAGCAGTGTGGCCAGGACCAGCAGCTGGTACAGCGGCGCGGGCCGGTCGGCGAGCTTGATGCCCGCGTCCTCGGCGTACAGGCGTCCGTGGCGTTCGAGCAGCTCCCTGACGACGTGGTCGGTGTTTCCGGTCATCGGCGACTCCTTCGTCACGACCCCGGCGGGGCCGCTGCGACTGCGGAGAGCACGGATGTCCCGTCTGGCTCCCGGGTCAGGTCGGCGGCCGAGACCACGCCGACGACGGTGCTGTCGTCCAGGATCGGGATGCGGCGCATCCCAAGCTCGCGGACCAGCCGGGCGGCCGCTTCCACCTGGTCGCCGGGTGCGAGTGCGGCCACGTCCCGGCTGCAGATCTCACCCACGCACGTCGTCCGCGCGTCCCGGTTCCCGGCCAGCACCTCCACCGCGATATCGCGGTCGGTGAGGATCCCGCTGAGCTTCCCGTCCGTCAGCACGAGCACGGTCCCGGTGCCGTGCTCCCTCATGCTGCGGGCGGCCGCGTCGACCGAATCGGCCGCGGTCAGGCACGCCGGCGCGGGCGACATGATGTCGCGCATGGTGACTGCCATGGCTCACCTCCAGCGGTAATCCGGTGTCGCTACCCGCTAGGGCGGTACGCAAACGGCACGGATCGCCCGGCGCCATCTGGCGGCCGGCCGGACGTCACCGGGCGCTCGAGGAGGTTCCACCGGACGTTTAACCAGGTCGTCCTGGGTAGGGTCGGGACCCTCATCCGAGGCGGGCGGGGTACCAGCACGAGATTGGATGACCGGATTCGAGGCTGGCTGACCATTTTTCCGCCTGGTCGTGCATCCGGGACGGCGGTGGGACGGGTAGTAACGGGTAGCGAAGAAAAGGGGGGTCCTTCCGCATGGCGTCATCCGGGATCGCGATTTTGATCATCTGTGTGGTCGGCGTGGCCGGGCTGGTGACCTGGGTGGTCGCCGTCCGGCTGGCGGCCCGGCGGCCGCACGAGCCCAACCCGCAGCGCGGCCAGATGCGCGGCGTGGTCCAGGGC
>JBAPYC010000065.1:0-2416 GCA_049284535.1 Streptosporangiaceae bacterium | reverse complement strand
GTGCGGGCCCGGGTGGTGGTCATGGCCGGCGGCGCGATCCAGACGCCCGCGCTGCTCGCGCGGTCGGGCCTGCGCTCGGCCTCCGGGCAGCTGGGCCGCAACTTGTCCCTGCACCCGAACGCGGTGGTGACCGCGTTCTTCGACCAGGACGTGACCGGCTGGCAGGGCGTCCACCAGGCCTTCCAGGTGCGCGAGTTCACCAGCGAGGGGCTGCTGCTGACCGCGACCAACCTCACTCCCCCGATGCTGGCCGGGATCCTGCCCGCCTGGGGCCGGGAGCTCGGCGCGCTGATGGCGGACTACAACCGGATCGTCACCGCGGGGCCGCTGGTCTGCGACTCCGGCACCGGGCGGGTCAGGACCATCCCGGGCCTCGGACCGCAGGTCTTCTACCGGCTCACCGATGACGACGCGGCCCGGGCGGTGCGCGGGGTGGAGCTGACCGCCGAGGCGCTGTTCGCCGCGGGAGCGCGGCGCGTGCTGCTGCCGTTCGACGGCGCGCCGGAGATCCGCAGCATGGACGCGCTGCGGCGGCTGCTGGCCCGGCCGGTGCCCAAACGGTCGATCCAGCTGTATTCGGTCCACCTGATGGGCACGGCGCGGATGAGCGAAGACCCCCGGCGCGGGGTTGTTGACAGCTTCGGCGCGTTCCACGGCGTGCCCGGGCTGTTCGTCACCGACGCCAGCGGCCTGCCCGGCCCGCCCGGCATCAACCCGATGGAGACGATCATCGCGCTGGCCCTGCGCGACGCGCGGCACCTCCTCGATCAGCGCGGGCGCTGGGGTATCTGAGGCAGGGACCTCTGGGGCCGGGCAGCTGGGGCGGGGGGCTTAGCCTCCCCAGACCGCCGCCGGGGCGCCGGGCGCGTAGAGGTAGCCGGCCGCGCTCTTGTTCGCGTTGGGATCCTTGGCCAGCTTGGAGTAGTCCATCCCGAACTGGTACTGCTGGCCCGTGCCGACCCGGTGGC
Source organism: Streptosporangiaceae bacterium (assembly GCA_049284535.1). Taxonomy (GTDB): domain Bacteria; phylum Actinomycetota; class Actinomycetes; order Streptosporangiales; family Streptosporangiaceae; genus Palsa-504. The sequence continues at coordinate 1,448 of JBAPYC010000065.1, read as the reverse complement.
CGTCCGGATTCGGCGGCTGGACCACGCCGGGATCGGTGAAGGAGCCGTCGGCGAAGTAGAACTGCTTGGGGTTGACGATGAACCCGTCGGCCCCGCCGATGACGACCCAGGCGACGATGGCGCCGCCGGTCGCGTCGCCCTGGGTGCTGATCTCGGCGATGCGTGACCCCTCCGGCGTGGTGTACCAGTCCAGCTCGGTCGGGTCCATGCTGTCGGTGCCCTTGAGCTTGGCCTCGGGCGGGGTGATGCCCTTGACCGCGTCCAGCCGGGCTGTGGACTCGGCCAGCAGGCAGATACCGGCGTCGATCCCGTCGATGGTGCCGCCGCTGTGGAAGGCGGCCGTGCAGACCGGCTGGCGGGCGGCCAGCCAGGCGCGGTCCTGAGCCAGGATGGTGTTCTGCTGCGCCATTTCGGCGCTGTTGAACTTGGCCGACTGCACGGCGTCGATCCCCGCGTCGGTGTTCTCGGTCTTGATCTCGTAGCACTGCTCGATGGCGACGGTGCTGGACTGGGTGCCGCAGCTGGCCGGGCCGGTCCTGGTGCGGGCCGGGTGGCCGGGGTCGAAGGGCTCGACGATGTTCACGAACGAGCTCGAGGTAGTGGCCGACGGCGGGGCCGAGCTCACGGTGACCGTGGCGCCCGGGCTGGAGGCGGCGGCGGTGGAGGCGGCGGAGCTCGAGGATCCCGGCGAGCTGCACGCAGCCAGCAGCACGACCAGGCCGCCCGGCACGGCGGCCCGGGCCCAGATGACCCCGCGTCTCGTCCGGTTGTGTCGTTTATGCCCCATCAGGCCCATGAGGTGAATCCTTTCCCCACACTCCGCGCTGTCCGCAGCGATCGTAGCGGGGCGAGCCCTCCCCCGGCCTGCCAACAAGGCGGGCCGACCATGATCATGGTCCGAAACGAACAGTATTTGGTCAAAAATGCCCGTGATCATGAAGCGGGTCCGAGTGGGCGGGGCGGGGGAAGCGGGGTGGGGCGAGGCGGGGCGCCCGGGGCGGAGGGGGTGAGGCTAGGCGGGGCGGGGACGAGGAGGGCGTCGGCGGCTAGGGGGCCGGCGGGGGTGCAGATGAGCGGGTTGATGTCCAGGGCCTCGATGACGTCACCCAGGTCGCAGGCCAGGCGGGACAGGGCGGTGACGGTGGCGGCGATCGCGCCCAGGTCGGCGGCGGGCTGGCCGCGGGCACCGGCCAGGACCGGGAAGACCCGGAGATGGCGCAATGCCCCGAGGGCGCTCGCAGGGGTAACCGGGGCGAGCAGCACCGCCCGTTCGGCCAGGATCTCGATGAGGATGCCTCCCCCGCTGATCACGATCAGCGGGCCCAGGGCCGGATCCCGGACGATGCCGAGGGCCAGCTCGGGGCCGGGCGCGGCCTGCTGGCAGACCAGGACGCGCGGGCCCAGCCGGGCGGCCAGGTCGTCGTAGGCGGCGCCGGCCGCATCCGGGC
>JBAPYC010000064.1:0-1817 GCA_049284535.1 Streptosporangiaceae bacterium | reverse complement strand
ATCGGCGTGGTCGCTGGTGCGCTCGGCTCCAGCCTGGACGGTGAAGAGACTGTGCGGAAGGCCGCCTGCAGCCGCCGGGAACGAGAACGCCAGAAACGGAACCGCGTGGCCACCACCAGCACTATCGACCGTGGGAATTGAACTTGATTACCGACGGACCGCAGCGTGGCAAACCGGTCGCTGTTGTGGGCCAGCGGACTGGGGCGCAGCCGCAACGTGCTCCGACTGCGCCCCGGAGGCTCAGGGCTTGAGCACGATCTTCTCGCATCCGTCTTGCTTGTGCTTGAAGATGCGGTAGCCGTACGGTGCCTGCTGCAGTGGGAGCGTGTGCGTGATGATCCGCGTCGGGTCGATCTCACCGCCTTCGATGCGCTGCAGCAGCGGCTGCATGTAGCGCTGCACGTAGCACTGGCCGGTGCGCAGGGTAAGGGCGCGGTTCATGAAGGCCCCGGCGGGGAACTTATCGACGACCCCGCCGTAGACGCCGATGACCGAGACGATCCCGCCGCTGCGGCAGCTGAGGATGGCCTGGCGCAGCGCGTAGGGGCGGTCGGTCTCCAGCCGGGCCGCCTGCTTGGCCCGGTCATAGGCCATGATCGGCGTGCTGCCATGGGTGGATTCCATCCCGACCGCGTCGATGCACTTGTCGGGCCCGCGGCCGCCGGTCATCTCCAGCAGGGTGGACCGCACGTCATTCTGCTCGAAGTCGATCGTGAGGTAGCCGGCCTTGGCCGCCATGTCCAGGCGGTACGGCTCCTTGTCGATGGCGATGATCTTCTCCGCCCCGAGCACCCGCGCGCTGTCCATGGCGAACTGCCCGACCGGCCCGGCACCCCACACCGCGACCACGTCCCCCGGGGTGATGTCGCACATCTCGGCGCCCATGTAGCCGGTGGGCAAGATGTCGGACAGGAACAGCACCTGCTCGTCGCGCAGATCGGACTCGATCTTCAGCGGGCCGACGTCGGCGAACGGGACCCGCGCGTACTGCGCCTGCCCGCCGGCGAACCCGCCCGTGAGATGGGAGTAGCCGAAGATGCCGGCGACCGGGTGGCCGAAGAACTTCTCGGCCAGGCCGGCGTTGGGGTTGCTGTTCTCACACACGGAGTACAGCTCGGCCCGGCACGCCGCGCACGCACCGCAGGCGATCGGGAACGGCACCACGACCCGGTCACCGACCCGCAGCTTGTCGCAGTTGATACCCCGGCCAACCTCGACGACCTCGCCCATGAACTCATGGCCCATGATGTCGCCCTTTTGCATCGTCGGCACGTAGCCGTCGAGCAGGTGCAGATCGGAGCCGCAGATCGCCGACGAGGTGATCTTCACGATCGCGTCGCGGTCGTTGAGAATCACCGGATCCGGGACGTCCTGAACCTCGACGTGGTCCGGTCCGATCCAGCAGTTGGCCCTCATGCCTGCACCTCCTGGGCGAGTTCGTCGCGGGTCAGCGGCCGGGCCGGATGCTGGGGGAATTCCCGCCGGGCGCGCTTGCCGCCGGGTGCGCCCTCGGATCGCACCACCTCACCGGTCTCGGCAACCTGCTTGAACCGGCGCAGATCGTCGTCCAGTTGCTGGCGCGGGTCCTCGCCGAAGTAGCGCGCCACCGCCTCGCCCAGCTTGCCGCCCGGCATCTGGTAGCGCAGCTTCACGTGCACCTCGGTGCCCCGGCCCCCGGGGCGGACACGAACTGGACGCTGCCCTCGTTGTGGATGTCGGCGCTGCCCACCGACCGCCAGGCGATCCGCTGACCGGGCACGTCCTCGGTGATCTCGGCGTCCCACTCGACGGTGCGGCCGAACGGCGCGCCCGCCCGC
>JBAPYC010000063.1:0-2074 GCA_049284535.1 Streptosporangiaceae bacterium | reverse complement strand
GGGCCTGCGGTCGCCACCGGGCCGGAACCACTGCCCGATCTTCCGGTAGCCGCCGAGCCGGCGTCTGTGCCGGCCTGTCCGCATCCGGCCGAAGCCCGGGACTACCAGACCGGCACCTGCGCGGCCTGCGGCGCCATCTTGTGGGACTGATCCGCTACGCGACGAGCTCGGATTCGCCGGTGAAGGCGTCCCACAGGGCCGCGTAGGTGCCGTCGGCCGCGAGCAGCTCGCTGTGGGTGCCGCTCTCGGCGATGCGGCCCTGGTCCAGCACGACGATGCGGTCCGCCCGGGACGCGGTGGTCAGCCGGTGGGCCACCACGATGGTGGTGCGGGCCGCGGTCAGCTCGCTGATGGCGCGGTTCACCGCGGCCTCGGCGGCCAGGTCGAGCGCGGCAGTGGCCTCGTCGAGCAGCAGGATGGCGGGGTCGGCTAGCTGGGCCCGGGCCAGCGCGATGAGCTGGCGCTGGCCGGCCGACAGGTTGCGGCCGCGCTCGGTCACCTCGTGGCTGTAGCCGCCGGGCAGCCGCATGATCATGTCGTGCGCGCCGGTGGCCCGGGCTGCCGCCTCGACCTCAGCATCGCTGGCGTCCGGCCGGGCATACGCGATCGAGTCCCGGATCGTCCCGGCGAACAGGTAGGACTCCTGCGGCACGATGCCGAGCTGGTGCCGGTAGCTGGCCAGGTCGTAGTCGCGCACGTCGGTGCCGTCGACCAGGACCTGGCCGCCGGTCGCGTCGTAGAACCGCGCGATGAGCTTGACCAGGGTGGATTTGCCCGCGCCGGTCTGGCCGACCAGGGCGACGGTCTCGCCCGGCTCGATAGTGAGGTCGATCCCGGACAGCACGTTGCCCGTGCTGCTTCCGTAGCTGAAGTCGACGTCCTGCAGATCGATCCGGCCGCGCAGCCGCCCGGCCGCGACCGGGTGGCCGGATTCCGGGGTAGAGGTGCGGATCCGCAGCAGGTCGGTGATCCGGTGCAGGCCGACCATGGCCTGCTGGTAACCGTCGAAGACCTGGGACAGCTGCTGGACCGGGGCGAAGAACAAGTCGATGTAGAGCAGGTAGGCGATCAGCGCGCCCGTCGTCAGCGTCCCGCTGTGCATCTGGCTGGTCGCCAGCACCAGCACGATCGCGCCGGCCACGGTGGACAGGGTCTGCACAAACGGGAAGTACAGGGCGATGTAGCGCTGGGCCCGCAGCCGGGAGACCCGGAACGAATTGCTGAGCGTGCCGAACCGGTCCCGGTTGACCTGCTCGCGGCGGAACGCCTGGGTCACCCGCAGGCCGGCCACGTTCTCGGCGAAGTAGGCATTGACCGCAGAAACCTTCTCCCGGGATTCGGCGTACGCCTTGGCCGACTTGGCCCGGAACACCAGCGTCGCCGCGACCAGCACCGGGATGATGCACAGCACGGCCAGCCCCAGCTGGAGGTTGATGATGAGCAGCGCGGCCAGCACGCCGAAGAAGGTGAGCACCGAGCTGACCATGGTGATCAGGCCGGTCTGCAGGAACGAGGACAGCGCGTCCACGTCGGTGGTCATCCGGGTCATGATCCGGCCGGACATCTCGCGCTCGTAAAAGTCCAGGCCGAGCCGCTGCAGCTGGGCGAACAGCTTGGTCCGCAGGATGAACAGCAGCCGCTCGCCGTTCCGGCCGACCACCATCGTCTCGGCGATGTTGACCACCCAGTCGGCCAGCACGATGGCCAGCCCGATGAGCGAGACCACCACGATGGCGTGGAAGACCTTGGACTCCACGCCATTGTCGATGCCGCTGCGCACGAGCGCGGGCAGGGCCAGCCCGGCCACCGCGTCCAGGCCGTCCAGGACCAGCCCGATGATCAGCGCCACGGTCAGCGGCCGCAGCAGCCGGCCCAGGGTGAAGTGCCGGTCCGCGGCCCGCGCCTGGGTGATGTCCACGTTCGGCTCGTCCTTGACCGGCGGCAGGGCGTCTACCTGAGCCAGCAGCTCGGGGGAGGGGGGCAGGCTGGCGAACGTCCCGCTCAGGTTGTTCGCGCCCGCGCCGGGCCGCCCGCGCCCGCTCCGGCCGCCGCCCCCGCCTAGCCGGCTGATCCC
>JBAPYC010000062.1:0-4090 GCA_049284535.1 Streptosporangiaceae bacterium | reverse complement strand
CCTGCGGGTCGGGCTGGTCGCGGGTACGCCGCAGCAGCTGGCCGCGGAGGCCGGGCAGGCCGCTCAGCTGCTGCGGGCAAACGGGCCGGATGCGATAGCCGCAGGCCCGGAGGTCCGCATATCGGCGGGCGCGGGCGGCTCGGTGGTGCTGCTCTTCCCGGGCCGCGTCGATTCGGCGGCTGGCCAGTCGATGCAGCTGGTCACGTCGCTCCAGGCACTGGACACGCTGGAGACCCTGGATGTCCACCCGGTCGCGGCGGTCGGTTACGGGCTGGGCGGCGAGATCGCCGCGCTCGCCTGGGCCCGCTGCCTGCCCGAGACCGAGGCAGCCCGGCTGGTGGCCCTGTGTGGCCAGGCCCTGCGGTCGTGTGCCTGCGGGCCGGCCGCGATGGCCCGGGTCAGCGCCGACGCCGAGACGGCCCAGGCCTTGTGCGCGCCCGGACTCGCCATCGCCTCCGGTCAGCTGCACATTTGCGCCTACGAGGGCCCCAGCGTGCACGTGCTGACCGGGCCGGCCGCGGGCATTCGCGAGATGGCCCGGCGGGCCCGCGAGCTCGCCATCCCGGTCGAGATGCTCAACGCCGCCAGCTCACTGCACTCCCCCGCCATGACCAGGTGCGCCGCGCCGCTGCGGGGCGTGTTGGCGGGCACCTGCTTCGCGCCGCCGCGGCGGCGCCTCTTCTCCACCGTGACCGGGCGCCTGCTCATGCCACAGGACGACATCGCGCGGCAGCTTACCCAGATGGTCAGCCTGCCGGTGCTGTTCAGCCAGGCCATGTCCGCGGCGGCCGAGGGCGCCGACCTGATCGTGGCGGCCGCCCCGCCGGACGCCGGGCTGACCGGGCAGGCGGCCGGATACGGCGTCCCCGCCGTAAGCATCCCGGCGTCCACCCGGCCGGGCCACATCGACGCGACGCTGGCTCAGGCGCTCGCCGCGCTGTTTACCGCCGGCGCCGTCACCGACCTGACGCCGTTCCTGGCACCTGCCCGGCCGCTAGGCACCGGGCCCTGGGACACGCTGGCCAGCAAGACCGTCCCGCGGATGCGGATGGCCGAGCCGGATGCGCCGCCGGCAGCCGGGGCGGGTAACGGGATGAGAAAGCGGACCGCAGCCCGTTCGGAAACTTAGCTGGTCAGGACCCGGGACTGTTCCCAGTCCGGCCGCAGCGGCATACCGGAGGTGCCGTCCGCGGCTAGCTTGACGCCGAGCACCTGGTGGAGCTCGATGTGGTTGCGGTCGAAGCCCAGCCGCGAGCCGGCCATGTACAGCCGCCACACCCGCGCCGTGCCCATGCCGACCTCGGTGACCGCCTTGTCCCAGTTCGCGTCCAGGTTGGCGCACCAGGCGGTCAGGGTCTTGGCGTAGTGCTCCCGCAGGTTCTCCTCGTGCCGCACCTCAAACCCGGTGTCGGTCATGAGCGAGATCAGGTAGCCGGGGCCCTCGAGCTCGCCGTCCGGGAAGACGTACCGGTTGATGAAGCCGTTCTTGCGGATGGGGGGCTGCTTGTTGTCGGGGCGGGTGATGCAGTGGTTGAGCAGCCGGCCGCCGGTCTTGAGCTTGCCGAGCAGGAACGAGAAGTACGCCGGGAGGTTCGCCTTGCCGATGTGCTCGGTCAGGCCAATCGAGCTCACCGCGTCAAAGCCGGTCTCGGGGACGTCGCGGTAGTCCAGGTGGCGGATTTCGGCCAGCTTGGACAGGCCCTCCCGCTCGATGGCGGCCTGACCCCAGGCGGCCTGCTGCGCGGACAGGGTGACGCCGATGGCCTTCACGCCGTACTCGCGGGCGGCGTGCATGACCATGCCGCCCCAGCCGCAGCCGACGTCCAGCAGCCGCATGCCCTCATGCAGGCCGAGCTTGCGGGCGACCAGGTCGAACTTGTTGACCTGGGCTTCTTCCAGGGTGGCGTTCTCGCTTGGGTAGCAGGCGCAGGTGTAGGCCATGGTCGGCCCGAGCACCCATTCGTAAAACTGGTTGGACACGTCGTAGTGGTGCGAGATGGCCTGGGCGTCGCGGTTCTTGGAGTGCAGCCGGCCGGTCAGCCAGCGGCGGGTCTGGGTGACCTCCTGCGGCGGCGGCGGCATCCGGTGCACCAGGAGCTTGGGGCCGCCCAGGGCCTGCAGCAGCCGGAGCTTCTCGGCGACGGTCATGCTGATGGACTGGGCCTTGGTCATCCTGGCCAGCGCCTCGTACATGTCGCCTTCGACGTCAAGCTGCCCGGCCACGTAGGCCCGGGCCAGTCCGAGTCCGCCCGGCGCCTGGGCCAGGTAGGCCACGGCCGCGGGCGAACGAACGGTGATCTTCACCGGGGATCCGGTTTTCCCGGCATGACTGCCGTCATAGGCCGCGAACTCCACCGGAGCTTCCGGCCCCGCGAATGCTTCGAAGACCTCAGCCAGTGCGACCATCTGTGTCTGCGTTCCTTCCGTTATGCGGGTGCGCTAGCGGTTCCTGACGCACTTCTCGTACAGACTGCGCAGGCGTCCCTCACCGTCGTAGGCGCGCTTGAGCGGGTGGTAAGCGTCGCCGTTGTAGAGCTGATAGAACTCGTCCTCGCCGTAGAACGACGTCGAGTACAGCGACTTGTGCCCGTCCAGGCGCCCGACCTCGTCCTCGACGAGGCGATTGAAGTAACCGTCCGCCTGGCCCGCGGGCAGCGGCATGGTCCCCCAGAACCCGAAATTCACGTAGACCTCACTGGGCTGCAGCGGGTACAAGGGCCAGGAGCGCTCGCCGCGCAGCCGCAGCGGGCACATCCATACCGGGCTCATCCCCACGTTTGCGGCGAAATATTTCAGGAACTCGGCCCCGTGCTCGACCGGGATCTCCACGTCCTGCATGACGTCCTCGCGCTGGGGAAGATGACGCCGGTCGTAGATACGGCTGCTGAGCCCGTACCGGCGGTCCAGGGCGACCAGCTTGCGGTACACGTCCGAGCGCCGGTAGCGGCGCGGCCACAGCTTCCTGACCAGCGGTTTCTGCACACCGAAGGGCCGCGAGCACCAGAACCAGTCAGTGTCCCAGCGCCACAGGTAGTCGCGGATGGTGAGGAAGTCTTCCTTGTCCCGCCTGACGGACTCGTAATAGATCTGCTGGCCGGTGTAATCGCCGCGCCAGGGTGCGACGTCGCTGTAGGCCCCGACGGTGAGGTACAGCTCGTCGGTGGAAAACGCGGTCCCGTCGAGGAAATCCGCCTTGTGCCCGCGATAGCTGCCGTCGGCGGCGATCTGGCTGACCGCCTCCATGCAGGCCTCGGCGGTCTCGAACCTGAAGTGGCGCAGGTAGACGTAGGGCTGGACCGGCTCCAGCTCGATGGTAATGGACAGTGAATAGCCCAGCGTGCCGTAGGAGTTCGGGAACCCGAAAAACAGGTCGGCGTGCTCGTTGTCCGGCGTCGCCGTCACCACCCGGCCGTCGCCGGTCAGGATCTCCATCTCGGTCACCGACTCGTGCGGCATGCCGTTGCGCAGCGAGGTGGACTCGATGCCCAGCCCGGTGACGGCGCCGCCCAGCGTGATGGTCTTGAGCTGGGGTACCACCATCGGCATCAGGTTGTGCGGCAGCGTCGCGTCGCACAGGTCCTCGTACGTGGTCATGCCGCCGACCCAGGCGGTGCGCCGGGCGGGGTCGACCCGCAGCACGTGGCCGAAGGCAGAGACATCCAGGGCCGGGGCGGACGCGGCATCCTGATCGCGGAACCGGAACAGGTTGGACGTGCGCTTACCTAGCCGGACAGGCGCTCCGGGCGGCAGGGCCGCGTAAGCATCGCGCAGCCTGGCCACCGCGACCTCATGCGTATCGGCGGTCATACGCACATCATCCTTCCGGTTAAGCACTTAGACCCATTATGGAAACGGCCGGGGGCGGACAAAAGGCAAGATCAGTGTTGAGCCGGACGAATATCTCAGGCAGTGTATCCGCCAGCGGCGCGGCCGCGTCCGACCGACCGGCCCCGGCTCTTCCCCCGGCTGGCTGCTGACCTCAGGATTCGCCGTCTATGCCCAGATGGCGGACATCGGCGTCCATGCCGTGGTCGATCTGGTCCTCGTCCCGGAGGTCCTCGGCGTCGTCGTAGCTCGCCGCCACCTCCTC
>JBAPYC010000061.1:0-12011 GCA_049284535.1 Streptosporangiaceae bacterium | reverse complement strand
CGTGAGGTCGGAGGCGTGTAAGGCTGGGCGGGCGCGTGAGGCTGGGTGGGGGTGGGGCTGGCCGGGGCGGGGGGCAGGGGCTAGGCGGGGGGTGGGGTGAGGCGGGCGAGGAAGAGGGCTTCGGCTTCGCAGGCGTGCTCGAACAGGGTCAGGTGCAGGCTCTCGTTGGGGCCGTGGGCGTGCGTGTCCGGGTCCTCAACGCCGGTGACCAGGATCTCGGCGTCCGGGAAGTGGCGGGCGTAGGCGGTGACGAACGGGATCGAGCCGCCGACACCGACGTCGAGAGCTTGGGTGCCGAAGGCTTCGGTCAGGGCTTCGCGCATCACCTGGTGGGCTGGGCCGCCGGGCGGGGCGGCGTAGGGGGCGATGGGGGGACCCAGCACGACGCTGACCTGGACGCCCCAGGGTGCGCTGGCCTTCAGGTGGGCGGCCAGAGCCTCGCCGGCCCGGACGGCGTCGTCGCCCGGGGCTATCCGGAGGCTGACCTTGGCCCGGGCCACCGGGATGAGGGTGTTGGAGGCCTGGGCCACCGGCGGTGCGTCGATCCCGATGACGGCGAGGGCGGGCGCGGTCCACAGCCGCTCGGTGAGGCCGCCGGAGCCGATCAGCTGGACCCCGTCGAGCAGGCCGGCTTCGGCGCGGAGCTGGGCTTCGGTCAGGTCGGGGCCGTCCGGGGCGGGGCTGCGGAGGAGGCCGGGGACGGCTACGTCGCCGTGCTGGTCGTGCAGGGTGGCCAGGATCCGGCACAGCGCGGTCAGCGCGTCTGGCACCGGGCCGCCGAACAGGCCGCTGTGCACGCCGTGCCGCAGGGTCCGGACTTCCACGACGGCGCTGGCGCCGCCGCGCAGCGTGGTGGTGAGCGCGGGCACCTCGGCGGTCCAGTTCACCGCGTCGGCGAAGACCACCACGTCGGCCCGCAGCTGGTCGTGGTAGGTATCCAGGAACGCCTCCAGCGTGGGCGAGCCGATCTCCTCCTCGCCTTCGATCAGCACCGTGACACCGACCGGGAGGCTGTCGCCCTGGGCCCGTAGAGCGGCCAGGTGCACGGCCAGGCCGGCCTTGTCGTCGGCGGCGCCGCGGCCGTAGAGCCGGCCGTCCCGGATCTGCGGGTGGAAGGGGTCGGTGTCCCAGTCGGCGCGGTCGCCGGGCGGCTGGACGTCGTGGTGCGCGTACAGCAGGACAGTGGGGGCGCCGGGCCTGCCGGGGCGATGGGCCAGTACCGCGGGCTGGCCGCCGTCGATCTGGACGATGTCCACCTCGGGCAGGCCGGCCTGGCGGAGCAGTTCGGCGACCTCGCGGGCGCTCTCGGCCAGCTGCGGGGCGGCGGCCGGGTCGGCGGACACCGACGGGATCGCGATCAGCTGCTCCAGGTCGGCCCGGACTCCGGGCAGGACACGCTGGACAGCGGAGCGGACCGGTTCCGCGTCGGCATTCATGAACTGGACGCTACCGGCGCGCTCCGGGCACCCCAAACCGCGGGCGGCGGGGAGCCGGGACGGGTCGGTGGCTCCCGGACTACCTAAGAGCGTGGTCTGGGGGCCACCGACACCCTTTGGTGCGGGACGAGCGGAGGGGCCAGGGTCGGGGGCGCGTCAGGTGGCGTAGAGATGGAGGTCGGCGGCGAAGCGGTTGGCGATCTCCCAGGCCGACTCCAGGTCGGGGTGGCGGACGATGACCATGCCGTCGGAGATGGTGGTGGCGCGCCAGTCCCGGCGTGGGGCGCCGATCGGGAGCAGGTCCAGGGCGGCGACGTGGTCACCGTATTCGGCCAGGAGGCGGTCCAGGTTCTCGTAGTGGGTGATCCGGCCGGCGCCGTTGGCCCGCTTGAAGACGCTGGCGGCGTTGTAGTGCCGCTCGACCGGATGCGGGATGTGCCCGTGGGTGATCGCGTGGGCCCAGGCTGCGTACAGGTCGGCGTCGGTGGCGTAGTTCATCACGTCGACAGTGCGGGCCCCGGGCGGCCGGGCGCCGATCTCACCGAAGACCACCTCGCCGTCGGCCTTGCGGTACCACTCCATGTGGGTGAACCCGTCCCGGAAGCCGAGCGCCTTCAGCACGGCGCGCCCCAGCTCCCGGCCGCCCTGCAGGCCGGGCGCGTTCAGGTCACGCAGGGCCATGGTGATCGGGCTGATCCACTCGTGCATCTTGGTCATCAGCGGCCGCGGGTGGTACTGGCAGATGTTCTCCACCAGGACCTCGCCGCGGGCGCAGATGGTGTCGTAAGTGAACTCCTCGGCGTCGACGAACTCCTCCACGCTGACCTGGGGCACGTGCCGCAGGCTGGGCAGGATGGCGTCGAGTTCCGCCGCCGAATCGGCCCGGTAGGTGTCGGCCGAGCCCGCGCCGTCGATCGGCTTCACGATGAGGGGATAACCCACTCGTTCGGCCGCTTGCCATACCTGCGCCACGGTCCGGGCGGCCACGTGCCAGGGCGTCCTCAGCCCGGCCGCGTCCAGGATCTGTTTCATCCGCTCCTTGTCGCGGAACGGCACCGTCTGGGCCACCGTCAGCCCGGGCAGGCCGAGTTCGGCGCGGAGCCGCGCGGCCAGCACCATGTACGGCTCCCACAGGCACTCGACCTGGTCAATGTTGACCTGCCGGGCCAGGTTGCGCACGGTGGTGAGCACCTGGTCCTCGTCCGCCAGCGAGCCGACGTGCACATAGTGGGCCAGGGCGTCCCTGGCGATCTGCGGCACCTGGTCCAGGACCTGGTCGCCCAGGCCGATCGCGGTCACCCCGGCCAGGCCGAGACCGCGGGTGAAGAACGCCATCTCGGCCGGGTAGCCGGGCGAGATCATCAGCACGTTCATTCCTCAGCCCAGCTCGACCCGGACGGTGCTGACGATGGCCTTGAGCGCGTCGGTGACCGCGGCCGTCTCGCGGTCCCGGACGGTGATCCAGCCGTCGCCCTCGTAGCTGCCCGAGGAGGGCTGGCCGGGCGTCGGCAGCCTGGAGTCGACCACCTGGGCGGTGATCTCGGCGGGCAGGGAATCCAGGCCGCGGACCGCCTGGACCTGGCCGGCGCCCTGGCCGCGCAGGTAGACGGTGCCCACGGCCCACTGGCGCCGGGGCGGGTCGAAGCTGCCGTCGATCATTAGCCTGCCCCAGGCGCGGTACAGGTCGAAGTCGTGGGCGAAGCACAGCATCGAGGTGATCTGGGCGCCGGGCGGGCGGGCGCCGACCTCGGACACGGCCACCGAGCCGTCCGGGCGGCGGAACCACTCCATGTGGGTGAGCCCGGTGTGCAGGCCGAGGGCGCGCAGCGCGTCCGGGGCGACCCGGCGGATGGCGGCGTACTCAGGGCCGATGTCGCGGGGCAGCCGCACCACCCACTGCATCCACGGGTGCCGCAGCACCTCCAGCGGGGTGGGCAGGTAGTCCGAGACCGAGTCCCAGACCACCTGGCCGTCGATCATGACGCTGTCGTAGGAGCCCTCGTCGCCGGTCAGGAACTCCTCGATCTGCGCCGGGCTGCCCGGCGCGGGCGGCACCGTGTCCAGCCAGGCGGTCAGGTCACCGTGATCGTCCAGGCGGAAGGTGCTCTTGGCGCCGGCCCCGGCCGGCGGCTTGACCACCAGCGGGAACCCCACGACGGCCGCGAAGTCGCGGGCGTCGGCGGCCGAGCGGGCCAGCCGGTGCCGCGCGCAGGGCACGCCCGCGGCCTGCAGCACCGTCTTCATCTGGTCCTTGTCCCGGAAGTTCCGGGCCGTCACCGGGTCCATGCCACCGATGCCCAGGTGCTCGCGGACCTGGGCCAGCGGCACCTGGAGCTGCTCCAGCACGGCCAGCAGGCGCTCGACGTTCCCGAGCTGGCCGGACAGGCCCTGGACCGCGGCGGCGATCTGGCCTGGGTCCAGCGGGTCGTCGATCCGCCAGTGGCCGGCCAGGACCGGCTTGAGCCGTTCCGGCAGCCGGTCCGCGGGCTCGCAGGTGATCACGGCCAGCTCCGTGCCGGGCAGGCCGGCCGCGGCTTCGACGAATTTCGCCGTGGCATCGAGCAGGTATGGCGCGACGAAACCGGCCACCACCATGAGAAGAACGTACCCCGGTGGCGCCGCGGTGACCATGGTGCCGTTGTGAGGCCGTGGTTACCATTCCAGGCATGAACGTCGTATTCGTCGAGCCGTTCTTCCCGGCTAACCAGCGCCAGTTCGCCCGGGCCCTGGCCGAGGCCGGCGCCACCGTGATCGGGATCGGCGAGTACTCGGTGGACAGCTTCGATGACCAGCTCAAGGGCTGGCTGGACCACTACGAGCGGGTGTCCTCGGTCACCGATGTCGAGGCGATGACCCGCGCGGTGCGCTGGGTGCAGGACAAGCTGTGGGTGGACCGGCTCGAGGCGACCATCGAGGCGCACACCATGCCGGCGGCGCAGGTCCGGGAGGCGTGCACGATCCCGGGGACTTCGGTGCACACGGCCTGGCTGTGCCGGGACAAGCCGTCGATGAAGGAGGCGCTGCGCGAGGCGGGGGTGCCCACGGCGGCATCGGCCGCGGTGTCGTCGGCGGCCGAGGCGCAATCATTTGCCGAACGAGTGGGTTATCCGCTCATCCTCAAGCCGCGCAGCGGCGCCGGGGCGTCGGGGACCGTGCGGGCCGACTCGGCTGAGGAGCTGGAGCGGGCGCTGGGGGTGTTCGGGGGGCAGGGCGTGGAGTCCATCGCGGTGGAGGAGTTCGTCGAGGGGCACGAGGGGTTCTACGACACGATCACGGTCGACGGGCAGGTCCGGCTGGACTTCGTCTCGCACTACTTCCCGAACGTGCTCGAGGCGATGCGCACCCGCTGGATATCGCCCCAGTTCGTGTCCACCAACCGGCTGGATACCGTGGCCGACTACGACGAGCTGAAACAGATGGGGCGCCGGGTCATCGGCGCGCTGGGGATCGGCACGTCGGCCACGCACATGGAGTGGTTCTTCGGGCCCAAGGGGCTGAGGTTCTCCGAGATCGGCTGCCGCCCGCCGGGGGTGGGCGCCTGGGACCTGTATTCGGCCGGGAACGACATCGATCTGTACCGGGCCTGGGCCGACGCGATTGTGCACGGCGCGAGCGGCTCGGGCTCGCTGCCGGTGCCGTCCCGCCAGTACGCCAGCGGGATCGTGGCTCTGCGGCCGTCGCAGGACGGCGTGATCTCCGGGTACAGCGGGGTCGATGAGCTGCAGCAGCGGCACGGCGAGTGGGTCATCGACGCGCACCTGCCGCCGGCCGGCACACCCACCCAGGCCGTCGAGGCGGGGTACATGGCCAACGCTTACGTGCGGATGAAGCACCCCGACTACGACACGCTGCGCGGCATGCTCGACGACGTGGGCCGCACCCTTCACGTTTACGCCAAGTGAGCGCCGCATGAAGGTCGTGCTGCTGGGGCCGCAGCGGCGGCCCACGGTGGAGTCGGTGGTGCGGTCGCTGGGGCTGGAAGATGCGGTGGCCCCGGGGTCCCTGGCGCCCGTGGGGTCCTTGGCCGCCTCGGGCCCCTTTGCCACGGTCACGGCGGGGTGGCAGGAGCGGGAGCCGGACGACGGGGAGCTGCGCCGGGTGCTCGGCGGGCGCGACGTCAATCTGGCCTTGTACCGGCGCTGGCTGGACGTGCAGGAGCGGGACCCGGAGTACTTCGCGGCCGAGCGCGCGCTGGGCGAGACCCTGGCCGAGATGACGGAGCTGTACCTGGTGCGGCTGGACTACGCGTTGCGAGCGGTGTATGCCCTGCAGCGGCATTCCGACCTGGGCGGGGATGCGCTGCGTTCCGGGGCGGTTGAGGAGGCCATCGCCGCGGTACGCGAGCTCGACGCGGCGCACCTGCGGCAGGTGAACGAGGCCCGGCTGGAGTTCTACGGGCGGTTCCCGCCGCACGACCGGCCGGTGATCGCCGGGCACCGGGCCGAGGTGGCGGCGGTGCTGCGGGACGCGCCGGCGCTGGTGCTGGCGGGCGGGCACGTGGGAGTGCTGGCCGACGTGCTGCACCTGTTCAACGTGGCGGCGGCGCTGCCGTCCGGAGCGGCTGGCGCGCCGGACGGCTCCCCGGCTGACTCCACCGGCGGCTTTGCGGTGATCGCGTGGTCGGCGGGGGCGATGGCGCTGACCGACCGGATCGTGCTGTTCGGTGACCGATCGCCGCAGGGTCCCGGGCATCCGGAGGTGTACGGCAGCGGGCTGAGCCTGGTGCGTGACGTGGTGCTGCTGCCGCATGCCCGGGCCCGGCTGCTGCTCGACGACGCGGCGCGGATGGCCGTGCTGGCCCGGCGGTTCGGCCCGGCCCGGTGCGTGCCACTGGAGACCGGGACCAGGATCGACCTCGATACCGGCGACGGCGCTGCGGCCTGGCCTGCGGGGACGCGGGTGCTGGGGCCGGACGGGCACGTGGCCGCGACGGAGGCGGCGTGACGGTGGCCGGCCAGCCCAGGGCCACTCACAAGCTCGCGATTAACCGGCTGCGGGAGCGGCGGCCGCTGGAGCCGGGGGTGATCGACCGGTTCCTGGCCCGGCACGAGGTGCCGATCGTGGAGGGCTCGCGCTGTACCTTCTTGTTCCGGGGCGAGGCGGACGAGGTGTTCCTGGTGCTCCGCGTGTTCGGGCTGCCCGATCACCTGGCGCTGCGGCGGCTGCGCGGCACCGACCTGTGGTACGTCGTGCTCGAGCTGCCCGAAGGCTCCCGGGTGGAGTACCAGCTGGAACTGGTCCGCGGCGATTACCGCGAGCGGATCAACGACCCGCTCAACCCCAAGCTGGCGCACAGCCCGGTCGGCAGCTCCTCGGTCTGCTACGCCCGCGGCTACCAGATCCCGGACTGGACCCGGTTCGACCCCGACGCCCGGCCGGGGACGCTGACCGACCTGGTGGTGCCGAGCCGGGCGCTGCGGCGGGAGTGCCGGGTGACGCTGTACCTGCCGGCCCGGTTCCGCCGCACGACCCGGTATCCGCTGCTGATCGTGCACGACGGCGGGGACTTCCTGCAGTACGCGGCGGCCAAGACCGTGCTGGACAACCTCATCCACCGGCTGGACGTGGCCGAGCTGGTGGCGGCGTTCGTCTATCCGGGCGACCGGCTGGCCGAGTACGCCAACTCGGCGGCGCACGCCCGGTTCCTGACCGCCGAGCTGCTGCCCCGGCTGGAGGCCGAGCTGCCGCTGGCGGGCAGGCCCGCCGGGCGAGCCCTGATGGGCTCGAGCTTCGGCGCCGTGGCCTCGCTGGCGACCGCGTACCGCAGCCCGGACTTCTACGGTTCGCTGCTGCTTGAATCCGGCTCGTTCGTCTTCACTGACATCGGCCATGATCACGGCGGCGGGCCGGTGTTCGAGCCGGTGGTCCGGTTCATGAACCGGTACCGGGCCGCGCCGCGCCGGGTCGCCGACCGGATGTTCGTCACCTGCGGCACCTACGAGCCGCTGATCGTGCCGAACCGGTCGATGGTCCCGGTTTTCGAGGCGGCCGGGATGACCGTCCGCTTCACCGAGGCCCGCGACGGGCACAGCTGGGAGAACTGGCGGGACCGGCTCCGCGACGGGCTGTCATGGATCTTCCCTGGTCCGCAGAAGTTCTACTACGAGTGATCTGCTATGAGTGATCGTGGAATGAACGACGCGCTGAAGGTCAGGGACCGCTGGTACTCCGGGCGGCTGCAGACGGAGATCACGGTGGTGCGGTGGGGCGTGTACGGCACGCCGGTGCTGGTGTTCCCCACCGCGGGCGGCGACGCCGAGGAGATCGAGCGCAACGGCCTGGTCAACGCGTGCGGGCAGCTGCTGGCCGAGGGCCGGATCAAGATCTACTCGGTGGACAGCGTGGCCGGCCAGGCCATGATGACCAAGCGGGACTCGCCGGAGCACCGGCTGTGGCTGCTCAACCAGTTCCACGAGTTCGTCCGGTGGGAGGTCGTGCCGGCCATCCACTCCGACCTGGGCGGCCACGCCATCGACGTGATCACCGGGGGCGCCTCGATCGGGGCGTTCAACGCCGTCGCCGCGCTGTGCCGCTACCCGGACGTGTTCGCCGCCGCGGTGGGCATGAGCGGCAGCTACCGGATCGAGCGGTTCTACGACGGCGCCTGGAGCCAGGACCTGTACTACGCGGCGCCGCTGCAGTTCCTGCCCGGCTTGGCGGGCGCGCAGCTGGACAAGCTCCGGGAGCGACGGGTGATCCTGGCCTCGGGCGAGGGTGAGTGGGAGGACATCGGCTCGTCCTGGCAGATGGCGGGGGTGCTGGGCGACGCGGGCGTGCCCAACCGGGTGGACAACTGGGGACCGCAGTGGGACCACCAGTGGTCCACCTGGCGGCAGATGCTCCCGCAGTACCTGAACGAGCTGGCCTGAGCCCCGGTCGCTTTATCTGCGGATTTCCGAAAAGACCACGGATGATAGTGGCTGCACGGAAGAAAAGGTGGCTCATAATCCCCAAAAATCTCCGTAAAGCCAGGATCTTCCGGGGAAAAGTGGCGGCTGGGGTTTGGGTGGCTGGGGTTTGGATGGCTGGGACGGCGTGGCTGGGGTTTGGGTGCTGGGACGGCTTTGTGTAGCGGGACGGCCCGGCCACCGGGGTGGCCGGGCCGCTAGTGCCGGTTAAACGCGGCTCTACTCGCCGTTGGGGTTGCGCGAGTTAGTTACCGCTCGGGTTGCTGACGTTCATGGTGGTCTCGATCCTGTCCAGCTTGCGGATCTCGATCGGGTCCGGCGTGGTCTCGGTCTGGATCTGGTCCTTGTCCTCGATGGACTTCATCAGAGCCTTCTTCCGGTAGTTGCGGATGACGTCAACCGGCGCGGCTAGCTGCCGTCCGGGTTGCTGACGTTCATGGTGGTCTCGATCTTGTCCAGCTTGCGGATCTCGATCGGCTCGGGCATAACAGGCGGCTTCTCAGCCTCCTTGGGCTGCATTCAGATCACCTCCTTCGCGCAGTTCGGAACCCGGATTCCCGCGGACGCGGGAACGTATGTAGCCGCGGACCTGGCCGCCGTGGCGGCGCCACCAGGTGCGGGCCCAGACGGCCTGGAAGGCGGCCATCACGATCACGGCGGCCAGGCCGTCCAGCTTGCTGACGAGTGGGCCGCTGACCAGCTCGCCGATGGCGTGCGCGATCAGGGCGACGGCCGCGGGGATGGTGACGCTGACGGCCACCGCGATGCTGGTCAACGTGCCGGTGAGCAGCAGCCAGCTGTAGGCGCGGACGGCGCGGCGTTCCCGCGGCGGCAGCACCCGGGAAGGATCAGACTGGGCGCCGCGGCGTGCGGCGCGCCGGCCCAGGTAGCGGACGTAGGCCGAGCCGTCGGCGTACAGGTTGGCGCAGCCCGCGATGTCCTGGACCAGGAAGTACACGTCCGTGCGCATGAAGATGAGCAGCTCGATCGGCAATGACAGCACCGACCCGAGCGCGATGGCGGCCAGGAGATGCCGGGCCAGGCTACCCGGGGTAGCCAGCGGCTCGGCCAGCACGCAGCCGGCCGCGATGAGCAGGTTGACGGCACCGCCGGCCAGATAAACGGTCCACCTGACCCGGCGGGGCGCCGCCCATATCCCGCTGACGTCGGTCTGGGCGGCGAGGAACTGCAGCCGGGTGGTCAGGCTCATCCGGGACGGCACCCCGGCCGCGCGGGCGGTGACCAGATGCCCGGACTCGTGCAGGAGCACCAGCGTCCAGGCGAGGATGACGTTCACCAGGATCACCAGGCCCGAGTGCCTGCTCCAGACCAGGGCGTGGTACCGGGGCACCAGGGACGGCTCGGCGATCATCAGGGCCGCGGCCGCGGTGATGACGGCCAGCGTCAGCCAGGCCGTGACGGGATGCAGCGTCCACCGCACGTGCCGGGGGCGCAGCCACGGAAGGGTCGGGCGGGCCGGTTCCGGCCCGGTGCGGGCCTCGCCATCCCGCGCGGCGACAAAGCCCAGCTCGTCGAGGGAGGCGACAAAGTCAGCGACGGCGAACTCGGTGCCGGTTTCGGCCCGCAGGGCCTGCGCGGTCTCCCCCACCGTGCGCCCGTCGGACAGCAGCGTGATGACGCGGCGCGCCACCGGTGGCATGACCGCGAACTCGCCGGTGTCGACGCGCCCGATGACAAAGGAGTCACCGTCGGGCCGGATGCTGAGGGGGTGGAACACGACCCGGCCGGTGACGGCCGTCTCGCTCACGACGCGACCCGCTCTCCTGTCTGCTCTGGCGTCTGGCCGGGCGTCTGATCGGGGACGTAGCCGCAGGCTGGGCAGGGCCGGTCCGGCCGCTCCCGGACAGTGAACGGCGCGTCGAGTGCGGCCAGATTCACCGCCTGAATGACGCCGGGTTCCGCCGACGGGACACCGGTGATCAGCGCGATCACCTGGTGCGCCGCCAGGTAGCCAGAGATGCCGGCCGGGACGGCGGCGGTCGCGCTGGCCACGGTCACGCCCCGTTCCGGGGCGTCATCCGGGTTGGCGCCGTTGGCGACCTGCCGCTGGCGCGAAGCATCATGCAGGCATTCCCAGCACCCGCCCTGACCCGGCACGTAGGCGGCCACCTGGACCAGCGGCCCGTGGTATCCGCTGTCCACCCAGGGGCGGCCGGCGGCCAGGCAGGCCCGGTTGGTCCAGACCCGCACGTCCGGCGGCTCGTCGGCCGACAGCAGGAGGACGTCACAGTCGCGCGCCAGCGGCGTGATGTCCCCGGCCGAGGTGATGCGCTGCCGCTCAGCGGTCACGGAAATGTCGGTGTTCAGCCGGCTCAGCCGGGCCGCCGCCGCGTCCGCCTTGGCGGTGCCGATATCGTCCTCGGTGTAGATGACCTGACGGCTCAGGTTGGACAGCTCGACCACGTCGGGATCGACGCAATGCAGCCGTCCCACCCCGGCCGCGGCCAGGGCGAGCGCCGCGATCCCGCCGGTGCCGCCGACGCCCACGATCGTGACCCGCGCCCGGCGCAGCCGCGCCTGCGGTTCCCAGGTGCTCTCCCGCGAGGCCAGGTCCAGCCACCGGTAGTAGCCACGGGCCCGGTCATAGCGCTGCTTGTCGCGCTCGGTCAGCCCGGACGGGTCTGGTGCGGCCGCGTCCTCGACGTAGCCGGACCGGACAAGCTGGTCTACGGCGGCCCGCACGACCGGCTGCGGACGATCAGGATGAGACCGAACGGCCTGGTCCACGATGTCCGCGACGCTGTTCGTGCCGTCCATGGCCTGGAGCAGGGTCCAGACGAGGCCGTCCGGGTCGGTGATCTCGGCGGCGATCCCGTACGAGACCCCGCCGATCCGGATCCGGTCGGCGCCGAGCCGGTACGGCTGGTGCTCCGGCTTGACTCGCGGGCGGTTCATTCCTCCTGGTCGCGCCGCTGCCGGCTGCGGCCCTGCTGCTTGCGCCCCTGCTGATTGCGCCGTCAGTTCTGTCAGTTCTACAGGCACTTTGCCGCTTCCTCCGCATGAATTCAGCTGGCCAGTTTTCTGTGGTTCTGGTTGGCGGCTCCCCGGGCGGCGGCCAGTTATGCGTATTTCCGGATTTTTTGAAAATGAGTGGTAATTGTTTCAGATGTGACTGGATATGCGGCTGATTTTCCGGTGGTTTGCGTCGGCTATCTGGTGGTAGCTGAGGGCCCATGCACCTGAAGGACGACGAACTGGTCAGCGGGCTGGTCGCGCCCGGCATCCCGCCGCTGCTGGCGGCCACGTACGCGCGGGTGCCCACGGGGGCTGGGGTCTCCCGGCTACTCGGACCGCTCGGCAACTACCTGATTGACCGCCCGGCGGCCCGGTCCGCGGCCCAGGACATCACCGAGCAGACCGAGGTGCCGCTGGACGCGGCCGTGGTGCTGGGCCTGTCCGCGGACGAACTGCACGTCTGGAGCGCGGACCCGATGCTGGACCAGGTCCACGATCACCTGGGGCACGTGCCGCTGGCCCGGATCACCGCGATGGACGCGACGCCAGGCCGGTCCTGGCAGCCGCTGACCATCACGCTGGACGACGGGCAGGAGATCACGCTGGAGGCGCGCGGCGCCGTCCATCATCTGGTCGCCGAGTTCGCCAGCATGCCCCGCACGATGTAGCACGCACGGTGTAGCACGCACGG
>JBAPYC010000060.1:0-14002 GCA_049284535.1 Streptosporangiaceae bacterium | reverse complement strand
GCCCTGCAGCGCCCGGCTGACGAGGGCGGGCACGGGACCGCCGCGGCTCTCCGCGAGGCAGCCGCGGGCCGAGACCAGACAGGCTACCGCTCCGATCAGCCTGTCCGGCCGCAGCTGCAGGGCCTTGTCCGCCAGCCGCAGCCAGCGGCGTGCCTCGGGCAGCTCGTAGCGTTCGAGATGCGCGAAGGCCAGGGCGACCAGGAGGGCGGAACTCCCCAGGCTCCCGGCTCCGGCCTCGCCGTCCCGGCCGGTGCCGACGGCCTGTGCCGCCAGGTCGCTGGCGCGGGACAGGTGCCCGCGCAGGGCCTCCAGCAGCGCCAGCTGGCCAAGGCCGTCAGCTCGCTGGTCCCCAGCGGGCGCCGCCTCGCTGGCCGCGGCTACGGTAGCGGCGGCCTGGTCGAAATGGCCCGACCAGAACTGCACGGATCCGCGTCCGGTCAGCACCTGCGCGCGCACCTCAGGGTGCCGGGCCAGCTGGTCCACAGGCATCCGGTCCACTACGGCCGCCGCATCGGCCGCCGCGGCCTCCGCGGCGCGGTAGTCTCCGGCGCGGCGCGCCAAGGCCAGGGATATTGTCGCCCGAGCCAGGCGACTCGGCAGCTGCTCATCGGGCGAAGTCGCGGCCAGCATGCCATCGGCGATCATGAGCGACGCGCCGGCCGTCTCGGCGTCGGCGTCGGCGAGACCGAGTGCGGCCGCCACCAGCAGCGGCTGCGGTTCGGTCCAGGCTATGTCGTGCGGCATCTCGCGCAGGACCTCGGTCAGCGGCCCGCTGCCATACGGCGTGATGAGCTGGCCGATCGCCAGCTCATCGACGGCAATGCGCGCGGCCAGCTGCCAGTCGCCAGCCGCCTGGGCATGCCAGGCGGCCTCGCCCAGCGTTCCGTGCCGCCGGTGCCACTGGGCGGCCCGCCGGTGCAGCTGCGGCACCAGGTCGGGCACCTGCCGCCGCAGCTTGAGGCGCAGCACTTCGGTCAGGAGCGGGTGGTAGCGGTACCAGCCACCACCGAGGGGTTTGACGAATTCGTTGGCCAGAGCGACCGAGCCCAGGTCGATGACGGGCTTATCGTCGGTCAGCGCGCGGGCGAGCCCGGCGCTCACGCGGTCCAGGATGCTGGTCCGCAGCAGCAGTTTCCGCACGTTAACCGGCAGCGTGCTGAGCACCTCGTCCACCAGGTACCCGGCGACGGGGCCGTCCTCGGCGGCGACTTCCTTAACGAACTGCGCTGGATCGGGGTGGGCCGTCATCGAAATCGCGGCCAGGCGCAGGGCCGCCGCCCAGCCGCCCGTGCGGGCGGTCAGGAACTCCACCGAGTCCGCGGGAAGTCCGACGCCATGCTGCTCGATCAGCAGGCTGGCCTCGCTCACGCTGAACGCGAGCTCGTCGGCGCGGATCTCGGTCAGCTCCCCGGCCAGCCGGTAGCGGTGCAGCGGCATGAGCGGGTCCAGCCGCGAGGCGGCGACCAGGTGCAGTTGGGGTGTGGCATTGCGCAGCAGCTGAGTCAGTCCGGTCAGGGTCCGGCGGTCGGTCAGCAGGTGGAGATCGTCGAGGACGAGCACCACCGGCGATCCCCGGGCGGTGACGGCCGCGGTGAGCCGCAGGATGAAGGCATGGTCGATGGTGCGGCCCCGCGCGGATGACCAGACAGCCTTCGGGATGTCCACCCCGGCCCGCCGCAAAGCCGCCACCACGTAGGACCAGAATGCGCGCGGGTGGTTGTCATATTGATCCAGGTTGACCCAGGCGATCGGGAACGCCCCAGTGCTGGCGGCTGCCCACGACGCGATGGCCATGGTCTTGCCTGCGCCGGGAGGTCCGCTCACCAGTGTCAGCGGGCCCTGCGTTCCGGCCTGGAACCGCACGTCCAGCCGCGGGCGGGAGACTACCCAGCGGGGAAGGCCGGGCGAGGTGATCTTGGCGGCCAGAATGATGCCGTCGGCGCCCGACAGCCCCGACCCAGAGAAAGTCGCGGCGGGGACAAGGGTACGGGCTGCCATGCGGGGCCTCACTCCAAGCTACGATTTGAGGTCTCGCCGGCCGGGGTCTGGAGCAGGCAAGTGATCGCTTTGTTATCAGCTCGCAGGCGAGGGTGATTTGTCAATCCCCTGCCGCGGTTTCGGCGCACATTTCATCTAGAATACAGGTCACCAATCACGGACGTAAACTGGCGTCCGCGGCGTCCCGCGCGTGAACTGCGGCCTGCGCCCGGACAGCTTAGTCCCGGAACGTGCGAGGACGATGACGGCCCCCTGAGTTACGATACATACCTCTGAACTGCTCGAACTGCAGCGGGCGCAGATCCTGGCGGGTCCGCGGGCCGCTAGCGGGGAATCCTGGCGCCGGCGGTGGCAGCCATAAGCCTCATCGGAATATGGCGCATCACCCTTTGAGGATGAACTTAAATATTCCTGGCTGCTGAATGACACTTCAGTATGCACATATGCGCTCCGCGCCTTCAAGTACGGAGCCTTCAAGTACGGAAGTGCCGGGCGGGCCGGAAATCCTTTGCCAGCAGTTAACGGCTCAGCAGACATCAGCCTAGGAGGCTGGCTACCGCCGGTTTACCGGGTCGTTACTATATGCCGGCTGCGACGGCGGACCCGGCGCGGCGGCTCACCGGCGCAGCAGGTGGCGATGTGGGCTGCCAGGTCACCCCGGCTGGGGGAGGTAACCGGCTGAGGCATGGGTGAATCTGATGTTCAGGACCGTATATGGCCGACACCGGACCGGACCAGATAATGCCCCTGGGGACCCGCTCCACGGCGCGGCGTAAGGCGAGGAGACCTTCGTGACCCGTGATTTCACTAGGGACGTCAGAATCTGGCCCGGCTCCCCGGCTCGCTCACGCTGGCCGGGGTGAGCCTGCGCCGGGGTCAGCTTCGCACCCTCCACGGAATCGAATGTGAGCTGGCTGCCTCGGAGCCGGACCTGGATGAGCTCTTCATGTCATTCGCCTCGGAGGCCGGCGAACCGCAGATGCCCTATGTCGAGAACATAGGCGCCAGGCAGCTCAAAGTGCTCGCACGCCTGCTGCCCCGGCGGACTGTCTCCGAACGGGTGCAGGACTGGTGTGCGGAGAACTGGGTTGATCCGTTACGGCCAGCCGGGGCGGGAACCCATCACCCCTGTGGGATGAGGCGTGTCCGGTCCAGGCCAGGAAGTCTCGATACGGCAGGCGGTGCCGATTGCCGACGCCGCTCAAACCAGTGACTTGCTCACCGCCGTACTGAACGGCGCTGCGGAGCCGAACGGAGGTAAGCATGTCCGATCTCGGCGACCCACCCGGGTCCACAGCCGACGAGTCCACGCTCAGCGTGGATGAGCGTGCCGAACTCGAACGCCTCCGCGCCGAGGCCGCCCAGGCGCATGCCCAGGCCACCGACCAGGTTCGCCGGCGGCGCATCGGCTGGCGGGCCCCGCTGGCCACCGTGCTCATCGTCATCGGATGCCTGCTCGCCCCGGTGGCTCTGATCGGCGTCTGGGCGGGCAACCAGGTGACAGATACCGGCCGGTATGTGGCGAACGTGGAGCCGCTGATCCACGATCCGGCGGTCCAGAACGCGCTGACCGATAAAATCACCTACCAGCTGACCAGCCGCCTGAACATAACCGCAACGGTCAACCAGACCGCCACCCAGCTTAAGAACAAGGGGCTACCCAGAGTCAGCACACTGCTCCAGACGTTCGGCCCGCAGATCTCCAGCGCGGTGACGGGCTTCATCCACAGCGCCGTGCACTCCGTTGTAGCGAGCCCGCAGTTCGCCACCGCCTGGGTGCAGGTCAACACTGTCGCGCACGGGCAGATAGTCAAGGCGCTCTCCGGGCAGGGCAACTCGTCGGTCAGCATCAGCAACGGCCAGGTCGTTATCGGCCTGGGCCCGTTCATCGATATTGTCAAAAAGGACCTGGTCGCTCGCGGGTTCACGCTGGCGAACAGCATCCCAGCGGTTAACCCGACCTTCGCGCTGTTTTCGGCGCGGGATCTGGAGAAGGCCCAGACCGGCTACCGGCTGGTCAACGACGGCAAGATCGTGCTGCCGATAGTGGTGCTGCTCCTGATCGCCCTGGGGGTGTACGTCGCGCGCAGCCACCGGCGCGCGCTAATCGGAGCCGGGCTCGGTTTCGCCGCGTCCATGCTGGTCCTCGGGGCCGGCTTGCAGATCTTCCGTGGCGTTTACCTCAACAGCGTCCCCTCAAGCGTGCTGCCCAGCGACGCCGCCGCCGCCCTGTTCGATACCTTTATCCGCTTCATCAAGGACGGGCTCCGCACCTTGCTGGTGGTCGGCCTGGTCGTAGCTGCCGCGGCGTTCCTTACTGGCCCCTCCACCACGGCGGTCAGGACCCGCTCGGCAATCGGGTCGGGGCTGGGCTGGATCGCGCACTTCAGTGACCGGACCGGGGTGTCCGCCGGCCCGGCAGGCCGGTGGACTTACGCCCACCGCAAGGGCCTCCGGATCGGGGCCGTGGCCCTCGCCGCCCTGATATTCGTCTTCTGGGGCCAGCCCACGGCGGTCGTCGTGATCGTGATCGTCGTCCTGTTGCTGGTTGTCCTGGGGCTGATCGAGCTGATCGGCCGACCACCTGCGACGCTGCAGACGGCGGAGGTGCCGTGATGGCGGACCCCTTCGACCGCCTGCGCGCGGCACGCCAGCGCGTGATCGACCCGGCGGAGTCACTCGCCCAGCGCGTAGCGGAGCGCGCGGTAGACCTCATCGTCCACGCCCTAGATGTCAATGCCCTCGTGCAGCTGATCGATCTGAACGCTGTCCTCGAACAAGTCGACGTCGACAAACTCCTGAGCAGAGTAGACGTGAACGCGATCGTGGCCCAGGTCGATATGAACGCGCTGCTGGCCCGGGTGGACGTCGACGCCATCATGCGGCGTGTCGACGTCAGCGCCCTCGCCGACCGGGTTGACGTGAACGACCTGATGCGGCGTGTCGACATGGATGTGCTCGTGGAGGAGACCGATCTCGGTGCCCTCATCGCCAAGTCGTCCGGCGGGGCCGCGACCGAAGCGCTCGACGCGGCCCGGAGCCAGGCCGTCGGGCTGGACCAGTTCATCGACCGCTGGGTGCATCGCGTGCTCCGGCGCAACCGTGATGCACCGCCGGCCCCGGCTGGCCTGCTCGACGCCGCGGCCGGGTCATGAGCACACGCACACAGGCGGCCGGGGCGGTAAGCTCACGGGGACACTACGCGGGCGCGGTAACGAGATTTCTGGCGTACGTCATCGACCTTGTGGTCAGCAGCGGCCTGTTCGTGCTCGGCCTCGGGGCCGCTTCCCTGGTGGCACAGGTAGTGACCGGCCACTCGCTCAACTGGAACGGGACCAACATCCTGGTCGCCATCGTGTTCGTGGCCTGGGAGTTCTTCTACTTCGGCTACTCATGGGCGGCGAGCGGCCAGACCTTCGGCATGGCCGTGCTCGGCGTGCGTGTCGTCGGCGCGGACGGAGAGGGCCTGGACCCGTGGCGTGGCGTGGTACGCGCCCTTGTCTTCCCGCTCAGCTTCCTGCTGTGTGGCCTCGGATTCCTCGGGATCCTCGTCCAGCGCGAGCACCGTGCCCTGCACGATCTGATCGCCGGCACCGCGGTCACCTATTCCTGGGATGCGCGGGCGGCCCGGCTCCGGTTCCTCGCCCGCGATCACGGAATCTGAGCGGCTGCCCAGGCGCGAGCATCATCCACGACGGGTGGTGCGGAGGTGAGAGCGGAGTGGTCTCCTGACCATGGACCTGGTTCGCGGATCAGTCCAACCATAGGCAAGAGGGAGGACTAGGACCATGTCAGGAATCGGCTGGGGCCTCATGGCCGCCATTTACCTCGTGCTGGTGATCACGCTCGGCGTTTTGACCTTCCGCAAGGGTCACTGGGTGCTCGGCCTGATCGGCTTTGTCATCCCGGTCTTGTGGCTGATCGGGGCCATCCTGCCCAGCCGGCGCTACCGGGGAGCGCTGAGCCGGCCGTGAGCCCGCCTGCTGGGGTCGCCAGCCAGGCCGGGCGCAGCAGCGGGAGCCGGATGCCCATGGTGATGGTGGGGGTCGCTGTGGCGTCGCGTATCGTCCGCGATACCCGCACCCATCAGGCCGTCATCGTGACCGTGATCGCGATCGCCGCAGTGGCCGGCCTGGGGAAAATTAGCCGAGGAAAGTTGTGGGACCGCCTGGTGGCCTGGGACAGGCAGGTAACCGGGAGAGAAACCAAATAGAGGGGACCAGGCACGTCACTGCCCTGGCCCCTCATCTGCCAGGGGGGATGTCTGGCCCCCTCGACACTGCCAGCATCATGTGGCGGGCCATTGGGGCTTGACGGCGGCAGTACCCAGCAGGGTCATGTCCAGTCCAGACCCGTCGTATACCTATCAGGCGCAAGGAGCTTAGCGAAATGGGCGAGCCGTTCAAGGGCACGATCAATGTCGATATCCGGGATTCGGTCCCTGACTGGGCGCCGTTCGAGCCGCCGAAGGCTCCTGAGGGTGCGGCCAGCGTTGTCTACATCGTGCTCGACGACGTGGGCTACTCGGCCATGAATTCCTATGGCGGCCCGATCGATACGCCGAACATCGACAGGATCGCCGCTGACGGGATCCGGTACACCCAGTGGCATACCACGGCGCTGTGCTCGCCGACCCGGTCGTGCCTGCTCACCGGGCGGAACCACACACGCAACTCGATGGCCTGCATCACCGAGGCGGCGGTCGGGTTCCCGAACGCCAGCGGGACCATCCCGCCGGAAAACGGCATGGTGTCGGAGATCCTGGGCGAGCAGGGCTGGAACACCTACATCGTGGGCAAGTGGCACCTGTGCCCGACCGTGGAGATGAATCTCGCCTCCACGCGGCGGAACTGGCCGAGCGGCCGCGGGTTCGAGCGGTTCTACGGATTCCTGGGCGCCGAGACCAACCAGTGGTACCCGGACCTGATCTACGACAACCACCCGGTCGACCAGCCAAAGCTTCCTGAGCAGGGCTACCACCTGACCGAGGACCTGACCGACAAGGCGATCGAGTTCATCCAGGACGCCAAGACGGTCGCGCCGGACAAGCCGTTCTTCCTGTACTACGCGCCCGGCGCCGCCCACGCGCCGCACCACGTCGCCAAGGAATGGGCCGACAAGTTCAAGGGCCGATTCGATATGGGGTACGAGGCGATCCGGGAGCAGACGCTGGCCCGGCAGAAAGAACTGGGCATCGTCCCGGCCGAGACCGGGCTGCCGCCCGTCAACCCGATCGGCACGCCCGAGACCCGCACGGGCCCGGACGGCAAGCCGTTCCCGCCGCTGGACTTCACCCGGCCGTGGGACTCGCTGACCGCGGAGGAGAAGCGGCTGTTCGCCCGGATGGCCGAGGTGTACGCCGGGTTCCTGGCGCACGCCGACCATCACATCGGCCGGCTGCTGGACTACCTGGAGGAGTCTGGGCAGCGCGAGAACACCATGATCATCGTGGTGTCGGACAACGGTGCCAGCGGCGAAGGCGGCCCGAACGGCTCGGTCAACGAGATGCTGTTCGCCAACGGCATCCCCGATGACATGCAGACGAACCTGGCGATGCTCGACGAGCTGGGCGGCACGAAGACCTACAACCACTACCCGAACGGGTGGGCGATGGCGTTCAACACGCCGTTCAAGATGTGGAAGCGGTATGAGTTCAACGGGGGCACCGCTGACCCGTGCATCATCTCCTGGCCTTCAGCCACAGCCGGTGCCACCGGCCGGGGCGAGCTGCGGCATCAGTACCATCATGCGATCGACATCGTGCCGACCATCCTGGAGACCCTCGGCGTGACCGCGCCGGAGACGATCAAGGGCCATGTGCAGAGCCGGTTCGACGGGGTGAGCATGAACTACAGCGCCGAGATGGCCTCGGCGCCGTCGGCCCGCAGGACGCAGTTCTACTCGATGCTCGGCTCGCGGGGGATCTGGCATGACGGCTGGAAGGCCATCACCACCCATCCCACCCTCAGCGGCTGGAGCCACTTCAACGACGACACCTGGGAGCTGTATCACACCGATACCGACCGCGCGGAGCTGCACAACCTGGCCGACGAGCACCCGGACAAGGTCCGGGAGCTGGTCAACCTGTGGTTCGCCGAGGCCGGGGAAAACGGGACGTTCCCGCTCGATGACCGCTCCGCGCTGGAGATCATCATGACGCCGCGGCCGCAGCTGGCCAAGCCCCAGCAGCGGTACGCCTATTTCCCCGATGCCGCCGAGGTGCCCGAGCAGCAGGCGGTCAATGTCCGCAACCGGTCCTACTCGATCGGGGCGCTGGTGGACATCCCCGCTCCCGGCGCTCAGGGCGTGCTGTTCGCGCACGGGTCGCGCTTCGGTGGCCACGCCCTGTACGTCAAGGACAACCGGCTGCACTACGTCTACAACTTTGTCGGGATAGTAGAGCAGAAGATCGACGGGACCCAGGACATCCCCACCGGGCAGAACCTGATCTTGTCAGCCTCGTTCGACAAGGACGGCGAGGATCCCCCCGGTGTGGCGACTGGGATCCTGTCCCTCTACCACGGGGATACGAAGGTCGGCGAGGGCCGCATCAAGACCCAGCCGGGGATGTTCTCACTCGCAGGTGAGGGCCTGTGCGTGGGCCGCGACAGCGGTGAGGCTGTCACCAGCGATTACCCGAACGGAGCACCGCATACCTTTACCGGCGGGACGATCAGGCGGGTCGCTGTCGACGTCAGCGGTGATCCGTACGTCGACCTCGAGCGCGAAGCCCAGGCCATGCTGGCGCGCGAGTAGGAGCACGGCTCCGGACAACGATCCGACGGAGCCCCGGGACCGGTCCTCACCGGGCCCGGGGCTCCGCGCTTACCCCGACGGTCAGGTACCAGGCGGGGGGACGGTCAGCTACCAGGCGGGGGCTCGGACTCCAGCGCGGTAGCCGACGCCCGGCGGATCGTCCCGGCGCCACCCATCAGAGCCCGCCGCCATGGCGCGACGCCTTCGATCTCGGTCTCCAGCGAGAAACTCAGGGCCGTCCTGATGACCACGATCAGCCCGAGCACGAGGACATTGTCCAGGCTGGGCGAGACGGCCACGGTGCGAACCAGGTCGGCGGCGACCAGGACTTCCAGCCCGAGCAGCAGGGTCCCGCCGAACGCCTGCCGCAGGACCAGATATACCTTCGCCGACCACCCGGAGCGCCGTGCGGCCATCACGGCGAGTACGAACGACCACGCCACGCCGACGACCAGGATCGCGGCTCCCAGTGCTTCAAAACCCTGGGCCACGTGATCCATCAGCATGGTGAACGTCTCACCGGACACGGATCCGGATCCCTCGCCGGCGGCCGCGGCGAGAATCATGTGCCCCTGCCCCGCGGTCAGAATGCCTGCTGGTCCGGGGCCCGGAGCGCGCTGAGCGAGATCTCGAAGAAAGCCAGCCGTTCCCGGGTTACCTCGGCTTGCTGCGCGCTGGCGCCCCCGGGAGCACGCTCGGCGTCCATGGCGGAGCGGACGGCCGACAGCGCCGTCAGCACATCGGTTACCCGGGCCTGGTCGTCATCATCCGGGGCTGCCTCCCGAAGCGCGTACAGCGTCTGGGCGAGGTCATCGGCGCGGCGCTGGATGTCGGACCAGCGCGCGCCCGCATCATAGGCGCCCAGCGCACCCGGTGCCTCCGCCACGCTCATCGCGTCATGCAGAGCCGAGCCCTTGGCGTACGCGTCGACGACCCTGGACCGCCAGCCGGCCGCGGCCGCGGAACGGCGGCGACCCGCGCTGACGATCCACGCGATCACGCCGGCGATGACAACGGCGCCCAGCAGGACCCAGAGCCAGATCAGGGACGAACCTGACCCGCTAGCCGCGGCGGGGGATCCGCTCGGCTGGACGCTTGCCGTAGCTGTGGAGGTGCTGGGAGTGGCCGATGGCGTACCAGTAACTGTTACCGTAACGCCCGGGCTGGGCGAGACGCTGGGACTGGGGCTGGGCGAGACGCTGGGACTGGGGCTGACACTGGGGCTGGGCGAGATGCTAGTGCTCTGCCCGGATGAGGCGCTGGCGCTGCGGGTGGGCGAGAGGCTGGCGATCGCGCTCTTAACGCCACTCCCGCATCCCGCCACCATGCACCCGGCGGCAAGGATCGCGGCCAGAAGGGCCAGGCCCCTAGCAAAGCGCCGCATGGATGATCCTTCCGCGCGTCTGTTCTTACAAGTCTGCTTTAGCCGCACCATCGCACTAATGATCCTGCTGATCGGGCAACCCGGGCGTCACCCTTCGGGGGGGAGCTTTGGCCGGCCCGGGGCTCACGGAGGTCCTTCAGGGGTCGTCGCCGGCCTTCTCGGTGAAGGACACAGCGATTCTTTGCTCTGGCCGGCGGACGGCCATCTGGGCGAGCCGGGTGAAGACGCGGCGGTCGGCTTGCGTCAGCGGAGGCTGGGCGAGCGATCGGGGCCATAGCCGGTAGCGCAGCACCACATTGATCTCCGCCGCCCATAGCGTCAGCTGCGAGCCAAGGTATAGCCAGGACAGCAAGGTGATGACGACGGCGAAGACGCCATAGGTGGGACTGGCGTTCCGCAGCTCCCGGGTGACGTACCAGGTCCCGATCAGCTGCAGGGTTTCCCAGAACACGGTCGCGATGATCGCGCCGGCCGCTACCTCACGGGGCCGCAGCGGCTCGGCGGTGAGCACCAGGAAGGCGAGCAGGAAGAGCCCGAGGTTGACCGCGAAAGAGGCCGTCGCAGCGAGCACCGAGGCGCCCGTACCGTGGGCGACGGCGGTGGCGAAGGTGGTGAGCGCGGTGGAGGAGACCACCGCCAGCCCGAGCAGCCCGATCACCCCGAAGGTGCGCAGGTATCGCTTCCAGAGGCTGGCCCGGTGGACGTAGGCGATGTTCCACACGGTGTTCATCGCGTTCTGGGCCGCGAAGCCGACGCTGAGGCTGCCGTACAGGGTCCCCGCGATGCCGATGACCAGCGCCGTCGTGTTCCCCTCGAGCGGGTGCACCTCCGAGCGCAGCTGATCGCCGATGACGGGGAAATTCCCGAGCGCCGAGTCGATCAGCTGCTCGTGCAGCGCCGGATTGCCCGCCAGCGCGAAGCCGAGAATGGTTGTCAGCAGCAACAGCAGGGGAAAGAGCGCGAACAGGCCGTAGTAGGCCATCAGCGCCGCCTTGCCGCCCGCCTGGTCGTCGCCGAACTTCCGCAGCACCGCCCACGGAAAGGCGATCACGACATGGCGCTGCTGGAACCGGTCGGCCCGGCCCACCTGCCGCTCGAGCCAGCTTGCAGGCGCCAAGCTTCCTCCAGATCGTGGCAGTCGCAGCGCAGCGCTTTCAGTCTGCCGCCGCGGCCGTCTCCAGCTCGTGCAGTTCCCTGGCCTCCTCGGCCGTGACCAGCCCGATCTCCACGAGGTCGAGCGGGCTGATGAAGCCGTCGCTGATCCGGAAGCCGCCGGCGCGCAGGAGGGCGTCGCGCAGCCGCACGGCCCAGTGGTGTTCGATCAGGACGAGCGCGGCTGCGGAGTCGTTCGGGATATCTTCCAGCACATCCCAGCCTTCGGCCTCGGTGAACACCTGCACGCCGCCCGCCTCGGCCACCTCTTCGGCGCCGGCGGCCGCGCCAGCCTCCAGCCCCTCCTCGCCCTCGATGCCCAGGCCGATCAGGGCACCGATCTTGGTGCCGTACTCGATCGCCTCGTCCGCCGAGAGGTTGGACAGGTGCTCCACCTCCAGCTCGCCGCCGGCGTCCTTGTAGACCGCGAGCGCATCGATCACCCGTACCGTGTCCGTTTCGCGGAGCCGCTCGAGTTCGGCGATGATCTCACCGTGAAAGTCCGGATGGCTGAATCCAAGGACGATCAGCTGCACTGGCCCAATAGCCATGTTCTCGCCTCTTTCGCGCGACCGGCCGGCCTGCCTCGGCCTTTAGTCGGGAAGCATCCGGCTGGGCCGGGGAACAGCGCATCATCCGGCCAGGGTGGTGCCCCACCGTCAGCTCGCGCCGACAATGCCGCACGACGGGCCAGCTAAGCGCATCGCGCAGGCGGCAATCACCCGCGGGGTATGATGCCGCGCCAATCTTGCCAAGAGACAGTGGTGGTCATCGACCAACACCAGGACGGAGCCATGGCTGATACCCAGAATCGCAACAACCTTCCGCAGGTCAGGCCGGCCCCCCTGCTGACCGGGGCCGGGCTCGTCGGAGTTGGCGGCCTCATCGCCCTGGTCGGCCTCGGGATCGGCGGGTTTCACCTGCTGTCGGCCATCCAGGAGTGGGTCCGGGAGATGGAGGTGCCGCCGAGCCAGCTCGCCTTGATCAAGCTGAGGCAGGCCAAGGTGGCCGCCGCAGCTGGGGCGAGCGCCTGGCAGAACGGGAGCGCCCCCACGGATTCAGCCGCCAGCGTGTCGTGACCGTCGGGGCGTGGCGGCCTCGCCCCCCAGGGCGAGGCCGTCACCGCCTGGGCAGTTCGTCGCCGCCGTGGACCAGCCTGCGGATGTCCCGCTTGGCGTCCTCGATGAACATGCGCTGCGCGTAATTCGGCCAGATGTAGCGCACGAGCCAGCCGCGCAGCCGGATTGACAGCATTCCGGATCCTTTCCCAGCGCCTGCACCGTCCTCGCCGTGCTCGATGATCAGCGATGGCGGCGGGCCGGGAGGATGGCCCCGGCCAGCCACAAGACCGGGAAAGAGGAAACCGATCGGGCCGAGAGCCCACATATCCCTTGCGGAAGCTCAGGATGCAAAGCGTGCACACGGGCATCAGGTGATGATGCCGTGTGGGCAGCCGGGTTTCTGGGGCGGCCCGCCTTTCCCCTGCTCAGATCTCCTGGAGTAATTCACGATCTAGCGTCGCCAGTGGACCATCCCGTCCACTGCCCGTGCATCACCCCAGGAGGATGACAATTCCGGCGCCCAGCATCAAAGCGCCTCGTGGAGTTGCCGGTACGGGCCGCTGACTGCGATGAGCTGGTCATGTGTGCCGCGCTGGGCGACCTTGCCGCCCGCCAGGACGACGATCTCGTCGACCTGGTCGAGTCCGGACAGCTCGTGCGTGATGAGCAGGGTGGCGCGGCCCGCGGTGAGCGTAAGCAGGTCGGCGGTCAGCGCAGCGCGAGCTTCGGGATCAAGATGCGCGGTCGGCTCGTCGAGGATCACCACGGCCGGATCCGCGAGCAGTGCCCGGGCCAGGGCGAGCCGCTGGCGTTCCCCGCCGGACATGGCCGAGCCATGCGTGCCGACCGGGGTGTCCCAGCCCAGCGGCAGCGATTCGATCCAGGGCAGCAGCCGGGCCCGCGCGGCGGCGGCCGCCAGCTCGTCGCCGGTGGCGCCGGGCCGGGCCAGCCGCAGGTTGTCACGGATGCTGGCATCGAAAATGTACGGATCCTGGGGACACCCGCCGATGACGGTCCGGACCGCGTCGGCGCCGTAACTGGCCAGGTCGGCGCCGTCCAGGGTGACGCGGCCGCCGACCGGATCGCGGAAGCGCAGCAGCACGGCCGCCACCGTGGATTTTCCGGCGCCGCTCGGGCCAATGAGCGCGACACGCCGGCCCGGCGGCAGGTCGAGGTCGAAGCCGTCCAGTGCGAGCGGCCCGTCCGGCTCGTACCGGACCTGCACTCCGGACAGCTGGACGTGCACGGGTGCGGCGGGCAGCGGTCGCGGCGCCGACGGGTCGGCGACCGGATCCGGGGTATCCAGGATGGCGCCAATCCGGCGGCCCGATGCCCGCGCCGAGCCGAGCTGAAGCGCGGCGGCTGGCATTAGCGTGACCGCCTCGAAGGAAGCCAGGGCCGTGAGGGTCAGTACCGCCAGCGGCACCCTGGTAAGCGTGCCGTTCCCGACCGCCGCCACCCCGAGGACGAGCACGCCCCATACCGTCAGCCCGGTCAGGGCGCTGATCAGCCCGCTGCCCAGACCGGTGGCCGTAGCCTGGCGCCTGGCCTGCGTGGTCAGCTCCCGGTCGGCCTCGGCCGCCGCGGCGAGCGCGTCGTCCTGCGCACCGAACGCCTGCAGCTCCGCCGCGCCCGAGAGCAGGTCGGTGAC